>DATNCC010000031.1:0-3967 GCA_035571735.1 Dongiaceae bacterium
GGATTCGAAGGGAAAGCCTACCGAAATAGCTGGAGTGCCTCCAGATTATTTCAGTGAAACAGGGCAGTTATGGGGCAATCCTCTATATGACTGGAAAATGATGGAGCGCCAGAAGTACGCGTGGTGGATCGAGCGGTTTCGGGCGATGTTCGAGCTTTTTGATGTAATTCGTGTCGATCATTTCCGGGGTTTTGAAGCTGCCTGGCATGTGCCGGCCGGCGAAAAAACCGCTGTCAACGGCACATGGTCCAAGGCTCCGGGAGCAATGTTGTTTGACGCGATACTCGCCGCCCTCGGAAAACTTCCGGTTATTGCCGAAGACCTGGGTGTAATAACTCCGGAGGTCGTGGCCCTGCTTGAACGCTATGATTTTCCCGGTATGAAAATAGTGCAGTTCGCCTTCGATTCGGGGCCGACAAATCCTTATTTGCCGCATAACCATCAAAAAAATTCCGTGGTTTACACCGGAACCCATGACAATGACACCACCGTCGGCTGGTACCATTCACTTTCCGATGCACAGCGCAGCAAGGTGAGCCATTATGTGGGAAGCCGGGGGGATGGAACGGTCGGAGCCCTTCTTCGCACGGTGCTTATGTCGGTAGCGGATACGGCTATTTTCCCCTTCCAGGATTTGCTTCGCCTGGGAAGCGAGGCGCGCATGAATGTTCCCGGCACCGCATTCGGTAATTGGGGATGGCGTTTTACCTGGGACATGGTGCCCCGCGATCTCGCCGGTCACATTCATGATCAAATTGAATGTTACGGCAGGGGTAATCCGAAGTGCCAGTAAATTTCTTGACAATTCAGGCATATTCTCTATACTGACTTGCTTTAAATTTGTAGTCGATTTGATCAGCGGATGGTGACGTGAAATTTATTGTGGACCAAATCAAGGATACGCCTCTTGCGCTCCATATTGACGAGCCTGTCGAGACATTTCCTCTTCTTGCGGACATGCAGAATGACAAGAGCTGCAATTTTGCCGGCAGAATTCAGGGGGATATAACCGTTGCCCGTGAATTCGACCACCTGCGAGCTACCGGAAGGATAACGGTGCCTCTGGCCCTTTCATGTTCCCGCTGTCTCGCTGATTTCAGCTCGTTTGTCGACACCAGCTTCACAATCTTTTTTCGGAAAGAGAGCGCAATCACCGCTTCAGATGAAGATGAGCTTGAGCTTGGTGAAATGGACCTGCTTTCTTCCGTGTACTCCGGCGACGAGATTGATCTGACTCATGAGATTGAAGAGCAGGTTGCGATGGAAATTCCGTTAAAGCCGCTCTGCAGTGATTCCTGCAAGGGGCTGTGCCATGAGTGTGGCATCGATTTGAATACATCCAGCTGTTCATGCCGCAAAGAGCCTGTAAGCCTCGCGTTTAATGCGCTGAAGGATTTTAGAGTAGCCAGTAAATAGAGAGCGGTGGCACGATAACGTGTATCACCAGCAAAAGGAGAAACACCATGGCTGTACCCAAGAAAAAAACGTCCAAATCACGCAAGAATATGAGAAGGGCCCATGACTTTTTAACCACTCCGTCATTATCCGTCTGTCCTCAATGCAAAGCCGCGAAGCTGCCGCATCGTGCCTGTCCCGCCTGTGGAACGTACAAGGGTAAAGAGGTTATCGACCTTTCTTCTGCACACGCCTAGAGAATCGGCTCTGTGTCACTTCCGAAACAGATGAGAATTGCCGTCGATGCAATGGGCGGCGACAATGCGCCTGTTATTGAAGTTGAGAGTGCTGTTGCTGCCTGTCGTGAATTCGGGCTGGCGGTGACGCTTGTCGGCGATCGAGCGCGTTTGGAGGCCGAACTTGCCAAACACGCGGTCAACGGCCTCGATATCGATATCTATCATGCAAGTGAAGTCATCGGCATGCACGATTCCGCCTCGGATGCGGTCAGGAAGAAGCGCGACTCATCTGTTCGAATGGCGTTCGAGCTCGTCAAGGACGGCAAGGCGTGCGCCGCCGTAAGCGCCGGAAACTCCGGCGCGACCATGGCGTCCGGCATGTTTGTCCTGAAGCGGATCAAGGGAATCGAGCGACCGGCGATTGCCCAGTTGTTTCCGACGCTGAAAGGGGAGACGCTGGTTCTGGATGTAGGCGGCAACGTCGATTGCAAGCCGCTGCATCTCGTTCAATTTGCCATTATGGGGGAGGTCTACGCCCGCTATGCCATGGGGGTGCCCGCTCCGAGAGTCGGCCTGCTGTCGAATGGCGAAGAGGATTCCAAAGGGAATGAGCTGACCAGGGAAACTAACGCCATCCTGCGCAAGACATCGCTTAATTATTGCGGATATATCGAGGGCCGGGATATTTTTGCCGGGGCAGTTGACGTTGTCGTTTGTGACGGCTTTGTAGGGAATATTGTTCTCAAGCTTTCAGAGGGCCTGGCGGACGCCGCCGGCAGGATGCTGAAGAGGGAGATCGTCAAGAGTTGGGTCTCCAAGATCGGCTATCTGTTCGTGCGGGGAGCGTTTGACCGCTTCAAGAAAATTGTTGACTATGCAGAATACGGTGGTGCTCCGCTTCTCGGAATCAATGGCGTCGGCATGATCTGTCATGGCGGTTCCAACGTCAAGGCGATCAAGAACGCGATCCGCTTTGCTCATGAGTATGCAAAGAGCGGTGTGTCCGAGCATGTCGCCGAAAAATTGTCTGAAAATCATTCGGTCTCGATGCGAATGGACAGCCAACCTTCTGCAGAGTAATGGAGATTCAATCGTGAACGTCAGAATTACCGGAACCGGATCTGCCTTGCCCGCGAAAATTCTTACCAATGCTGAAATCGAACAGTTGGTCGATACAAGCGATGAGTGGATTACTACGAGAACAGGGATCAAGGAACGCCGGATTGCCGCTGAAGGCGAATATACATCAACTTTTGCCGCCGAAGCCGCCCGTCGTGCCTTGGCCATGGCCGGGGTTCTTCCCGAAGAAATTGATCTGATCATACTCAGCACAGTTACCCCCGATTTTCCCTTTCCCTCCACAGCCTGCATAGTTCAGGAAATTCTCGGCGCCGTGAATGCGACCGCCTTTGATCTGTCGGCGGCGTGCGCGGGCTTTATTTATGGTTTATCCGTCGCCGAAAAATACCTGCGTTCGGGCGCTGCCCGAAAGATCCTTGTTATCGGGGCTGAAACATTGTCCCGAATCGTGGACTGGCAGGATCGCAACACCTGCGTTCTGTTCGGGGATGGGGCGGGTGCCGTTGTTCTTGAAGCTTCCGATGGCGACCACTCCCTTCTTTCAACCCATACGTTCAGTAATGGTGCTTACTGGAAACTTCTGTACCAGTCGGGGAGCGGCAGTCGCAATCCGGCGTCGGACAGTCGCACGATTGACGAGAGGCTGCTCTATGTGACCATGGAAGGGAACGAGGTGTTCAAACACGCCGTCCGTTCCATGGAGGAGGCAGCGCTTAAAGCCCTGGACGAGAACGGCCTGTCCGAAGCGGATATTTCTCTTTTGATACCCCATCAGGCAAACCGGCGCATAATCGATGCGACCGCCAAACGACTCGGAGTTGATTCCGATCGGCTGTTCACCAATCTCCATCGTTATGGCAACACCTCATCCGCTTCAATTCCAATCGCGCTGGATGAGGCTAACCACCAGGGGATCCTTAAAACCGGCGACAAGATTCTTCTGGTAGCATTCGGGGGCGGTTTCGCCTATGGGTCTGCACTCGTAAGATGGTAGATGCAGCTACATACTTTTCAAGAGATAAAGGGTATTAAACATGCCTAAAACCGCATTCGTTTTTCCCGGTCAGGGATCCCAGTATTCAGGAATGGGAAAAGAGCTGGCAGAGACGTTCAGTGTTGCGCGCCACCTTTTTGAGGAGGCCGATGATGCCCTTGGCTTCAAGTTGTCTGCTCTCTGTTTTGCCGGAAGTGATGACGACCTCAAGCTTACCGCCAACACCCAGCCGGCGATCCTCACCGTCAGCATCGCGGCC
>DATNCC010000032.1:0-4207 GCA_035571735.1 Dongiaceae bacterium
AAGGACACAGCGCTTTCCGATGCGGCAGCGCTCACGGACAACCGCGTTGGCATGTATGACGGTATCATCGCCGATTGAGACGCCGGCATAGATGACGGCGCCGGGGTGAATCACGCAGCGGTCACCAAGCGTTACATTGTCGCCGACAATAGCGCCCGGATATATGCTGATCTCCTCACCCAGCGCCACCCCGATGCCGATGCAGGCCTCAGGCAGGACTCCGCGTGGCGGATGCGGTTGCACATAAAACAGTGTCAACAGCTTGGCAAAGGCCAGATACGGGTTGGCCACCTCAATGACATTGCGGCCGTGGCTTTCGGCGCCCGGAGTCATCAACACCGCGCCGGCGCCGGTATCAGCCACCTTGGAAGCATACTTCGGGTTTGCAAGAAAGGTAACCTTGTCAGACCCTGCAGCCTCCAGCGGCGCTAATCCGTTGACCCTGCAGGTCTCGTCGCCACGAACCGTTCCGCCGAGATATTCAGCCAGTTCCTTGAGTGTTTTTGTCGGTTGCATAACTGATGGTCACCTATTTTTTTCGGCTGGCGTTAAGGAGTTTCAGGACCTCGTCCGTTACGTCGGATTTGTCATCCGCAAACAACATGCCTTCGTTCTTGACAAAGATGAAGGTGTAGCCGTTCTTGCGGCCAAACTCCTGAATGATCTTCTCCATACCCTCAAGGATCTTGCGGGTGAACTCCTCGTCCTTGCCCTGCAACTCCTCCTGGGCATCCTTGGTGAAGCGCTGGAATTCCTTGAGGCGCTGCTGATAGTCCTTCTCCTTGGATGCCCGGGCAGATTCCGACAGGAGCATACCCTGTTTTTCCAAATCATCCTTCAGCTTCTTGATCTCCTCCTGCTTGGAATTGATCTCGTCCTGATATTTCTTGACGCGCGCCGCAAGCTGCTCCTTGGCCTCTTTACCCGCCTCGGACGAATTCAGAGCCCGTTGCATGTCGATATAGCCAAGCTTTACATCGGCCGCAAAAGCTGAAGTAGCTGCGAGACAACACGCCAGAATACCCGCCAGTAATAACCTTCTCATGAATCATTCTCCTTTGTATGTTTTATGCAAGCCGACCCGACAGGCGGGATAAGTGCGTTAACGAAATCATTCCTGCAAAAAATGCATGAATCGATTTCCCACTTACTAAAAAAGACTGCCGATTGAAAATTCGAATCTGCCGCCGCTGCTGTCCAGACTGGCACGCGGGTTGATTGGAAAACCATACTCAAGACGCAGTGGACCGATCGGAGACGCCCAACGGATGCCGGCACCGGAGCTCATCAAAACAGAACTGAACATATTGGTGTTTTCTCCGTAGGCATTACCGTAGTCAAAGAACACCACACCCTTGATGCCCACCTCCGGCAGAAGAGGGAAGGTCAATTCGGTGTTACCGAAAAACTCCTTGTTGCCACCCAGGAATATTTGCGGGAAAGTGTTGTTGCCTTTGATATCTTTGTCCAGTTGGATTCTGACTGGAGAAACCGTTCTGGCCTTATATCCGCGTAGCGAGAAGATGCCGCCGAGATAGAACTTTTCGTCAATCGGAACCGGTTTTCCCACGTCCTGAATATACCCCAGGGTAAGCTTGCTGGAAAAGATCAGTTTTTTATAGAGCGGGTGAAACCAGGTCGTATCGCCAATATAACGGGCATACTTGTTATCCCCGCCCAAACCGGCGTACTCGGCGGAGAGCGAGTTTATCATGCCGCTGGACGGATCAAGGCGATAATCAGTGGTATTGCGGGTGACGCTGCCGAAAATCGAGCTGGTCGTCGAGTTTCCCAATGGAAAGTTTATCGGGTCCTGAAAGTTGAGGGTTTGATACGCAAACTGGGGATTAAAGATGTCTTTGAGTTCATACTTGTACATGAAAAACGTACCGATAAAATCGTTAATCGGGTATCCGGCCTTGATATCAGCACCTGTCAGACGACGGCTATAGTCGGTGTACTCGCGTTCCGAGCGGTAGATGTCACCGCCCAGGGTCCACCTGGTATCCAGGAAATATGGATCCGTCACGCCAACCGAGTAGGTCTGCGATTTCCCCCCGATGGAGCCCGACAGGTTGGCCTTGAGGCCCAGGCCGAGAAAATTGGCCTGCTGGATCGACCCCTGACCGATGACTCCGTCCAGAGAGCTGTAGCCGCCACCGATGCTGAAAGTGCCGGTCGGTTTCTCCTTGACGTTCACGTCGACATTGAGCTTGTTGGCGTCACTGCCCTTGGCGCTGGCGATGGTGGCCTCTTCAAAGTAGCCGGTATTCATAAGGTTCTGCTTGCTGCGTTTCATGCCGGTGGCACTGTACAGCTCGCCTTCAGTGACTCTTACTTCACGGCGAATGACTTTGTCACGGGTCTTGGGATTGCCGGTCACATTGATGCGTTCGATGTGAACGAGTTCGCCCTTTTCCATGTCAAACGTCAGATCGACGATCTTCTTTTCAGTGTCGGCCTTGGTGAGCGGGTTGACGTTTGCAAAGGCATAGCCCTTATCGGCGTACACGTCCGTCAGGCTAAAGATATCCGTACGCAGAACGGCCCGGCTGAACAGATCGCCCGGTTCGCTTTTTAGTTTTTTGCGTAACTCATCAGCCGGCTCCAGCAGTTCACCCTTGAAACCAATCTCGCCAACCCTGTACTGGTCGCCCTCCGTAATGCCGATAGAAACCTCCAGGGCGTCCTTTGCATCCGTCAGCCTGACAACCGGTTCACCGACCTTCACATTGATAAAACCATTGTTCATATAAAAATCGGCAATCAGCGCTGAATCGTTTTTCAGCACCTCTTCCTTGTAGGTGCCGGCATTGGTCAGCCAGGACAAAAACCATTTTTCCTGCGTTTCCATGACGCCGCGCAGTTTGCGCTTGCTGAAGGTCTTGTTTCCATCGAAGCTGATGGTGCGGATGAGAACTTTATCGCCTTCTTTTATCTTGAACGTCACTGCCAGGTCCGAGGGGGAATTGGTAACCACGACCGGATCGATCTCTGCCAGATAATACCCGTCGTCACCGTACAGTTTCTTGATCTTGGCCACGCTCTTGGCCAGGTCTTTGGTGGAAAAAATCGAGTTCTGGCTGAATTCGAGAGCCGCTTTGAGCTTGTCCGTGGTCAGCTCCTTATTCCCCTCGAACTGAATGCTTCGGACAATCGGCTTTTCGACCACCACATACGCCAGCACGGGCCCTTTTTCGGACTCCTCCACAGCAGCCTGCACATCCTGGAAGTGACCCATCTTGTAGATGGCACGGATATCGCTATCCGTCTTGCCGCTTTCCAGCGTGTCGCCAGCCTTCATCTTGACAACATTCAGGACCGCCGATTTCTCGATCCGACGGGTGCCTTTGACGACGACTTCAACTATTTTTTCAGCTTCGGCAGATGCAAACCCTGCACAGAACAGATTCAATACTATAACCGCAATAAGCGATACCAATGAAATGGGCACTCTTCCCCCGAAAATGTAATGGAATTATTCCAACCGGCCGTCAACCAGCCGCACAGTCCGCCCCATGGCAGCGGCAAGCCGTTCATTGTGTGTCACCACAACAAGCGTCAATCCTTTTTTCTGCTGCAGATCGGCCAGTACGGCATGCACCCCGTCGCTGGTCTTCATGTCAAGATTGCCGGTCGGTTCATCTGCCAGGAGCAACGCCGGTGACATGACCAGGGCGCGGGCGATGGCCACCCGCTGCTGTTCGCCGCCCGAAAGTTCGCCGGGCCGGTGGCTCAGGCGTTCTGCCAGTCCCACATCAGCCAGCAGTTCCTCGGCCAGACCCCGGGCTTCACCCCTCGGAACCCGGGCGATCAAGGCCGGCATCATGACGTTTTCAAGAGCCGTGAACTCCGACAGCAGGTGATGAAACTGGAAAACGAAGCCGATGCTCCTGTTGCGAAACGTGGCCAGTTCCCGGTCATTCTTTCGAAAGATGTCATCACCGCGAAAGCGGACCGTTCCGGATGTCGGGCGGTCGAGCGCACCCAACAGATGCAGCAAAGTGCTCTTGCCGGCTCCCGACGCACCAACCAGAGCGGTGGTGGTCGCTGCTTCCAGCTCCAGATGTATCCCGGACAGAACCTCGACCCTGTTCTTGCCGATTTCGTAGGTTTTGCAAAGGCCGGTTATTTCCAGAAGAGTACTACTCATAGCGCAGCGCCTCGGCCGGCAGCATCCGCGAGGCTTGCCAGGCCGGATACAGCG
>DATNCC010000033.1:0-2955 GCA_035571735.1 Dongiaceae bacterium
TTTGCAGAAAAGTTGTCTGAAATCTTGAGCAGATGCCCCTTTTCGCAGCGGACAACGCCGGTTTCCCTGGCGAGGGCCAGGAAGTCACGGTATTTGTGATACCGGTCGTCCGTCAGCAGGGCAACCTGGCCGACCTCCAGACTCTGGTGGCAAAACACCAGGGTCCTGTCCGGAACCAGGCCGGTCAGCAGAAACACGCGCCTCCGGAAGTCATCCTCCGAGATCCTTCTGAAGGGGAGCGACTTGAGCAGTGATGCAAAAAGGTGATCGTGGTTGACCGTGGTCATACTGTAAATGTCGGACATGAAACGCTGCATCAAGGCCGTTGCTTCGTGACGCATGACCCGCAGGGAAGGCAGCCGGTCGTCAAAATTGATCTGCCTGAGGGAGTACATATCCTGCGAAATCCGGGGGGAGGTAAGCGAATCTTGAACCGGGATGGCCCGGCCGAAACGGATGTCGATATCCACCCCCTCGAAAAACATGGTTCCCTCGGTCAACAGCTCCTCCCGCAACCGGTCGGAGATGTTGTCGGAAAAACGGTCGGCCAGCGTGCTCAGCACGTTCTCCCGTGCCCGGAGCGGATAATAGGTGAGATTGATCGGGACGATCCATGTTGTTTCGGTCAAAATCGGCATCATGTTTTCAATCTGAAACATGTTCATCAGGCGTTCTGCTTCCGCCGGGTTTTCCGTGAGCAGGTGATTCAGACGCTTCCGGTAGAATTCGGTTCGCAGCGCCAGTGTAGCGGCTCCGGTATGGGCGGTTCGCCGTCCGCCAAGGTGCAGGCCGAAGAAGGAGGGGGAGCTGACAGCCTTGTCCTTGACCATCCGCCCCTCGGGAAAAATAATCCAGTTGGCTTCGCCGGTCAGAAGGGATTTGACGATCAGCCGGTCCCGATCGGGATTTTTGGTCGAGACCGCCCCGATCTTTGCCAGGAACCCGCTCAGTGGCCCTTCAAATATCGATTGATCAGCCAGCGACCAGACCGGCACGTGAGTGTGAGCATAGATGTGATAGGGAAGCAGAAGTGTTTCGATGCGGGTGAAGTGATTGACGACAAAGATGATGGAGCCGTCGGGAATCGACTCCTGGCCGTGAGTTATTACCTTGATCCTGGAAAAACTTTCCATCAGTGCGATCATCTGCGCCGTGGCAAGGTATGCGGAAAAATTCATGGTGGTTCCTTTACATCCGGTTCTCAGGTTGGCAGGTATTTCATTGCTATTGCGTCAAATCGTTCCAGCTGCCGGGCCTGCCAGGCCTTATCGAATCCGAGTTCGGCGGCCATCAGGCGGGCCACGTCGGGGGCGATTTCACGGCTGGCCCTTGCGTCCAGAAAGAGGGCCCGGGTACGCCGGGCAAGCACATCCTCCACTTGTCTCGCCCATTCGCAGCGCACTGCCCAGATAACCTCACCGGTGGTATAGGGGAGACGGGGGTGCAGTTGCACTTTCCAATTGGGTTGCTCGTTCGACAGCTGTTCAAGCAGTCCGCGATCGGAACCATACCCGTTCCAAAGTCCCGTAGAAGAAGATGGTGGTTCCCAGCCATGCAGGCGCAGCGAAGCAGTAGCCGACGGACGTGAATCAAGTCCCCCCTGCGTCGCTGCGGCATCGACCGCGGCAGCGGCCATGCTCCGATAGGTGGTCCACTTGCCGCCGGTAATGGTCACCAATCCCGAAGGGGAAACTGACAGCAGGTATTCACGACTCAGTTCAGCAGTTTTCTGCTCCCGCTTTCCTTCTACCAGCGGCCTGAGCCCGGCAAAACTGCTGAGAATATCGGAACGGGCCGGTTGGCGTTCGAGGCAGCGGCCGGCATGGGCCAGCAGGAAGTCAATCTCGTCCGGCAATGGAACCGGCTCCTGCTCAACAGTGTCGATGGGAGTGTCAGTGGTGCCAATTATAACATGTCCGAGCCATGGAATCGCGAAAAAGACCCTGCCGTCATCGGTATGGGGAACCATGACGGCGAAGTCACCGGGCAGAAACGAACGGTCAAGAACCAGGTGAGCTCCCTGGCTCAAAGTGATCAAAGGTGAGCACTTCGGCTCGTCCAGACGCCGCACCTGATCACACGAGACTCCGGTGGCGTTGATCACCGCCCGTGCCGTCAACCTGTATTCCCTGCCGCTTTCCAGTTCCGAGGCCGTAACGGCTGTCATCCCTCCCGATGAAGCGGCGAGACCTGTGACGGCCATATAATTGAGCGGGGTGCCGCCAAGATCTGCAACCGTCAGAGCAAGGGAGACAGCCAGGCGGGAGTCATCAAACTGGCCGTCGTGGTAGACGATGCCTCCGCGCAGGTTCTGTCGCCTGACGGTCGGAATGAGATCAATAGTCTCATCCCGGCTTAAGTGCCGGGAATGCTCCAGCCCATGAGCACCCGACAGGAAGTCGTACAGCGCCATGCCGACGCCGTAGAAGGGGCGCTCCCACCAGCTGTAGAGCGGAATGACGAAGGGGGTGTCGTGCACCAGATGCGGGGCGTTGCTCAGCAGAATGTGCCGCTCGCGCAGCGCCTCACGGACGAGGGCCAGGTTGCCCTGCCGCAGGTAGCGTACGCCGCCGTGGATAAGTTTGGTGCTGCGGCTCGACGTGCCGCAGGCAAAATCCCCCTGCTCCAGCAGCAGGGTGCGGTAGCCCCGGCTGGATGCGTCCACTGCCGCTCCAAGGCCGGTTGCACCGCCGCCGATCACGATGATGTCCCACGGCCCGCAGCCGTCATCCAGCCTTTGCAGCAGCTCTTCCCGTGATGGGTTCATGGAGCTGTAGAGTCCGCCAGTCGCCGGCGCAGCCAGCCGGGGCGGTTGGTCATGATCGAATCAACTCCGAGTGCGCACAGACGCTGCGCTTCGGACAGCCGGTCAACGGTCCAGACGTGTATTTCCTTGCCGAGCCATTTAATCTCCTCCACCAGATTCCGTTCCAGAAACGGCCGGTTGGCGCTGGC
>DATNCC010000034.1:0-4420 GCA_035571735.1 Dongiaceae bacterium
AATGGTGGAATTCATTCCACGAATTCAGCTGGAAATCGTAGTCAATGAAGAGATGGTCGCTGAAGTCGTCGATGTGATTCAAAAATATTCCCATACCGGTAATACCGGAGACGGGAAGATATTTGTGTCAACGGTTGACGATATCGTGAAGATACGCACTAACGAAAGAGGGCCGAATGCGATTTGATCAAAGGGTCGATCCTGCTGCAGCTGACTTGGAGAAAACATCAATAAGAAAGACAGGTGGAGAACTATGAGCATGAATTGAATATGTGGTAGGTGCGGCTACTTCTTCCGATTTGACACCTCGGTTGTTGGCTTTATAATTTAATACCAGACTTGCATGAAGCGGTTTCAAATGGAGGTACCCATGAAACGTATGTCACGAATCTTTTGCACTCTGACGCTGCTCCTTGCGGCGCTGGGGGAAGTACAGGAAGCCGGTGCCGCGCTGTCTGCGGTCAGCCCGGCGTTGAACCCCGTTGCGGGGAATATCCCGACCTGGTACCAGGATCAGGGAGGGTTGGCGATCCAGCCCTGTCTCGACGTGGCGCAGTGTGGTCTTGCCGCGGCCGGGGTGGTGGGGGTCTTTGACCCGGCAGTGCCGATTGCGTTCCCCGCCAACATCCCTCCGGAGTTCTTCTACTACAGTGCCACGACACCCGCCGCCTTCTCCGTTAACGGTGCAAAAGCGCTGGTCACCCAGGCCCTGGAGGCGACCTTTGTCGATGCGGCAGGCGCGGTCGTCAACCCTAATGTTCTCGGGGCCAAGGGGAGCACCTTCCAGCGTATCCGCTTGCAGCTCGACTCGGCTCCGGCGGCCGGCACCTACACCCTGCAGCATTTCTGGGGAGAATTCACCTTCAACTGTCCCACCGCCGGCATCCGCTGCAGGTTCACCCGTGACATCCCGGCAGCGGCAGTCCCCCCAATTAACTTCAGCCTGGCTTTGGGGGCCGGCATAGCTGACAGCATGAGCACATTCCCCCAGCAGACTGTCCCGGCGCCGCCGCTCGGCTTTGTCGGGGACGGCGTCTCTGAAACCGCCGTCACTCTCTCCCCCGGGAGTGTGCGAAACGTCATTAACATCATCCCCCCCGCGCCATTGGCCCTGATCACCAACAACCGCTTTGTCGTGGTCGGCAAGAAGATCGGCATGGATGTAACGCCAAATCCCGTGGCGGATCTGGGGGGGGCCGTGGTGGCTGTCACGCCGAGCCAGGCATCGGTAACGGTCACGAACCTGACCGGGGCACCGATGACACTGCTCGGAACCACACCGCCTGCGCTCCAGATCACCGGGAAAGACGCCGTCGATTTCACTGTCGCAGCGCCTGCGGCGGGGGCCAACAGCTGCATCAACGGCACGCTGCAGTCACTGGCGCCGAACAATACCTGTACTCTCAACATCGTCTTCAAGCCCGTCGCCTCGACCGTGGCGGTGCGTACTGCCAAGTTGACCATCACTCCCGACGTCACCACGAACGCCCCCTCCACGAGCATCTCCCTTACCGGTGACGCCGAGTTCCCGATTACGGTGGAGGTGGAGGCCAACGGCGCCCTGAAGAAGGTGCTCGCCACCGGCAACATAGACGCTATCAGTGAAAACATCGACGCCGGCTCGGCCCTTACCTATCTGCCTGTGCCCAATGACGTGGTGCCAAACGTCTCAAAATACCGGCCGCTCATCAGAGTTAACGGACAGACGGTGAATCCTGCAGCAGACGGCAGCTTCAGCATACCCGCCATTGGCGCCGCCCAGTCTGTGGACATCGACTTCATCCGGCCGGGTGACGTTGCCATCGTCCCGGCATCCGGCGCAGGCGACGGTCAGGTTACGATTGCCGACGCGCTGGAGGCGCTTAGGATCGTAACCGGACTGAACGCCGCACCCACTGACGCCCAGAAGCTGGCGGTCGACGTGGGTCCGCTGGTCAACGGCAAGCCTGTTGCCGATGGGCTGATCGACGTCAGCGACGTGCTGGCGATCCTCTGGCGGACACTTCAGCCGCCCGTCTGGTAACTCCAATTCAATATAAAGGTGGTGACCCATGAAAATAAGAACGTTCATTTTTGCTATTGCTGGAATTACCCTCCTGGGGCTTGCCGGTTGCGGCGGGGGCGGGGGCGGCACGCCTACGACAGTCGTCTCAGGGACGGCGTCAAAGGGGTTGGTGCGCAACGCCAAGGTGCAGGCTTTCTCGATTACTGCCCCCGCTACCTTCAATCTTCTCAAGGAGGGGGTTACTGATGCCAGCGGCAACTATTCGCTCGATCTGGGAAGTTATACCGGCCCCGTGAAGGTCGAGGTGAGCGGCGGCGAATTCAAGGACGAGACAACCGGCGCTTTCACTCCGATGCTCTTTACCATCCGGTCTGTAATCGGCAACGTTGCGCTCGGCGGCAACAGCGTGATGGTTACCGGACTCACCGAAATTGCCGTGAAGAAAATCGAGGGCTCCGGCAACCAGTTCGATGCCGCTGCCATTGAGCAGGCCAACCGGACGGTCGCGAGCTTCTTCGGCGTTACCGACATAATCGGTTCGGCGCCCGCGGATGTCACGGTCAGCGGGGCCGGAGACGTCAGCTACGGTCTGGCCCTGGCATCGCTCATGCAGTACGCCAAGCGCCCTGGAGGCGTGACCAAGGCATTCGACGATTTCAGTAAACTGTTAAACGGCAAGCTCGACCCGACCAGTCAGACCAATAATCAAATCCTGGCTGATCAGGTAGTTGCCGATTTTCTCGCGGACGAGAACACCTTCCTGGCCAATACGAGCCAGAACAAGAGCGGCGTGACCGGGGTGACCAGTTCGACCACGGCAGAGGTCAAACTGAAGACCGCTGGAACCCTGCCGGCCGGAACCAAGATCAATGCCCTAGAGCTTACCCTGAGTATGCCCCAGGGGGTTACCATTCCGGCAGGCCAGGACGGGTCCGTCGATGTCTCCTCTCCGACGGCCCCGGTAAAGGTCTCCGGGGTTGTGGCCCAGGCCCTTGTCGGGACCCAGGCTACCCTTCTGGCGGGCGGGACCAGGTTTGCTGCCGGCTCGGCGACGGCGCCGAACAAACTCAAGCTGGTCTTCATTTTCAGTTCGGCTACGGGCTTCGATGTCGGGGAGTTCGCCACGGTCACCTGCAACATCGCCCAGGGGACGGTGGTGACACCGGGCCATTTCATCCTCTCCGGCTTCAAGGCGGTCACTGTCGGAACGGATACCAGCTCTATCGGGGCACCGCTGGCGGGGATATCGGCCTCCGCCGCAGTTTCCCTGAAATAGCGTCAACTGCACGGATAAACAAAAAGGCTCCCCTGGTGGAGGGGAGCCTTTTTGTTGAAGAAGCAGATGAAATATCTAAGCACTTCACATTGTTCCAGTAATTCTCCGAGCGGTCTTTTCCCACCACGATATCCGGAGTGCCACTTTTTTTACTTATAACATACGGAATCAGCCGGAAAGTACGTACCATGCATCACTCTGCACCCGACAAGGGCATACCAGCCAAAGGGGTCGCATGAACCGGAGTGCAGTTTTTCATTTCAGGCTACTTTTCAATCCTTTTGGTTTCCCGAAGCATGTTTATCCTTTTCGACACCTCGGGTATTATGGACTTATGTTCAATCGGCACATTGCTGAGAAAAAACCGGTATTGAACGACGGCATCTTCGTACTCTCCCAATGATTCGAGAACCTTTGCCAGATTGTAGTGCGCTTCGGCGTTGTCCGGATTGCCTGCTACCGCTCTGGTATAATAATCCCTTGCCGCCACCATCGAGTTGGACATCAAATAATATCCTCCCAATTGGTTCAACGCTTCAGAGTAGTTTGGTGTAAGTTCGACAGCCCGCTCCCACTCCTGTTTTGCCTTGGAAATATCTCCGCGGCCTAAATACGAGTTGCCGAGGTTATAATGGCCCAGGGAAATATTAGGGGCGTCTTGAACCATTTCTGAAAAGAATTTCAGGTCGTCGCTCCAGATAAAGTTACGCCGAAAAGTTAATGCTGCCAGGAGAACGACAACGAATATCACCCCATAATTTACCCACAGATAACTTCTGTCCCGACGTGCCAATTTTACGCCACTTTCGCTCATCTTGAGCCATGTCGTCGGCAAACGAATGACACTGGCAAACAAAAGAGCAAACCCGAAAGAAGGAATGTAAAGATATCTGTCCGCCATCAAAGCCGGGGTTATCAGGACTGGAATCCCGGAAACCGGAAAGATTGTTATGAGAAACCATCCGATGCAGAAAGTAATCATGGAATCAATTTTGGTAAAAAAATAACCCAACAACATCAGACTGAAAATGATCAAAAGGGGGAAGACGATATCTTTCGAAAAGAAATCGGATTTCATGGAAATATCATAGAATGTTTTCTGATTCAGTGGAAGGACCAGAAGCGTCAGATAACGCCCT
>DATNCC010000035.1:0-3992 GCA_035571735.1 Dongiaceae bacterium
TGGGCTTCATCAATGTGATCGACCACCACATGCAGCCTGGCCAGTTTCAGCATCACTTCATCATTGCCGGCAGCAAGAGACAGGAGGTCTGTTAACAATGCGATGGCCTGGTCGGTGTATCCGGAAGCGTGGAGCATCATCGCCTTTTTGGTGGTTGTGTCGATGAAGCGCTGGGATGCCGCAGAGTTGGTTGGATTATCAGAAGTCATGTTGTCAGCCTCAGATTGGACTGAACCCGTGATGCTAAGGCATTACCGGTCATTAAGACGAAAAGTTCAGGTGCATGTTTTCAGGGCTTCATTTTACACAAGAAAAGTTACTTGACCCCGCGCACAAAGCCCCTGCACTGGGCCAAATTCTCAGGGACCTCTTTCAGCTTCCATCCTTCCGCAGTGCTGAATCCGGCAGTCCGCACCATATACCCCAGACAGGCGAGTGTCGGCACCCACCAGTTTGTATCGTTCCCGCCGTACTGCTTTCCGGGATAAAACTCCATCACCATCTGGCCGCCGGAATAGCCGTGGCTCAACCCGCCCTGATAAGGACTGAAATCATCAAGAATGGCGGATTCAACGTAGATTTCCTCCCGGCACAACGACGCCAGGCGATCCAGCGCCAGCAGGGGATGGCGGAGATGGTAAAGGGTCCCGAAACAGAAAACTACATCAAATTCCCCCAGAAGTTCCCTGGTTACATCATACACCGACATATCGATGCGCTGGCAACGCTCGGGGGTATAGCCAAGAATATCCCGGCAGGTATCGAATGTCTGCCACGCCGTGCGGCTTCCCTCATCGAGCTTTCCAAGATAATCCGAAAAATCGTCGATGGCGACAACCTGTGCCGCCCCGCGCTTCAGGGCCTCAAATGTCCAGAACCCGTCCCAGGCTCCCACATCCAGCACCCTCTTGCCGGTCAGGTCGGTGGGGATGCCGTACGCCGAAACATCCAGAGGAGCCCATCCGGGAGTCACAATTCCGTGGGGCAGTTCAATCCTGTGATACCAGTAGGGAAATTGTCTGATGCGGTTATTAATTTCTTCTGCTGTCATTGTCGACCTCACATTGTTCGATTGTATTAAACAGGCATGCTTTTACACGATTGTTCAAGTGCATCGGCATATTTATTTCGTCCGATACGGCGTAACACCTCTATCCGCCCGACGACAAAATCTGAAATAGAGTAATTAATCCGATTCAAAAGTTGCTGGTAAACTTCAGCTTTGTTTCTATCTCCGGCTACCCGATGTAGAACGTTAAGAACAGCCAGTAATGGTGGATGAGCAGCATGTTTCTGGAGTATTGTCTCGAGTCTGTTGATGGCTTCATTTAGATCGCCCGCATACAGGGCACAGACTCCATAGTTGAATGCCGCCTCCTTGTGGTAGGGCTCAGCCACAAGCGCGCGGCGGGTCACGTCCAACGCCTCGGCAAAGCGGTTAAGACGCATCAAGGCAAAGCCCTTGTTGAAGAGCGCCACTTCTGCATCGGGCGCGAACTCCAAAAAGCGGTTCCAGAGCCCGATGGCCTCCTCGTACAACTCCAGCTCCGCAGCCTGTACCGCCAGTTCGCCAATTGCCTTAAGCTCATTGGGATGCTCGGCCAGCTTCTGTTTTCCCAGCTCAAAATATGCCTCTTTTTTCGCTCGATCATCTGCTGCAGTATCTGCCAGCCCGCCATAATGGTGAACCACAAATGGAGCCTCCCGCAACTGGTAACCGGCTCTTTGGGCCGTCTGCTCGATCATTTCGTGAACTTCACCTACAAAACGTATCTGCGGATCGTTGGGGAACAGCCGTACCTTGAGGCTGGGGTGCCATCCCTCCGCCTTCTCTTCGTGGGGATAGGAACCATTGTTGGCGATCCATCCTTGGGGGTGCAGACGTGTATAGTTGCGGGTCATCACGCTCCAGCATAGCTTCTGCCGATCACTCCCGCTCACTGTTTGGCGAAGCAGTTCATGATCCTGAGCAGACAACACCTCATCTGCATCCATGACAAGAATCCAACCGCCTCGTGCCGCAGCCAGCGAAAAATTGCGGGCATCGGAAAAGTTGCCGTTCCAGGAAAAGGTCAGCACCCTGGCGCCGAAAACCGTGGCGATATCCGCGGTACGATCCGTTGAACCTGTATCCACAACGATCATCTCATCTACGACCGGTTTCAGACTTGCCAGGCAGGCCGGCAGATTCTTTTCCTCGTTCTTGACGATCATACAGAGAGTAATGGATTGTGCACCCGATTCAGCAAGCCGATTGTATATGCCGATTCGATATCTCACTTGCAGAGCCAGACCCAACAACTCTTCATCCGCGCCAAATCTGATCAGGAATGCCTCGCACGCATCAAGCGCCTCCCGGTCCCGATTGCACTGGGCAAGGAATTCAGCGTGATGGCGCCTCAGATTGCAGCTGTCCGGATACAGTTGCACCGCTTCGGAGATGACCTGAAGAACATCGGCATAGAGAAGATTCCGCACCGCCATGTCCCGCAGGATTTTGACGGCTTCATTATTCAACGGATCAACTGTCACCGCCTGGCGGACAGCCCGATAAGCACCCTCCTGATCCCCATTCCCCCACAGCAGCATCCCCAGCGATAGCCACGCGCTGCCGCAAGAGAGATCAGCCTCAACCGCCCGGCGGAAGAAGTTCTCTGCTTCCGCAAGATTTCCGCTACGTGCAGCCAGAATCCCCAGGGTCACCATTGCACGGGGAAGGCCAGACGCTTGAAGTGCTGCTTGTTGTGCTGACTCATCCTGCCCCAGCGCCGCGTAACAGATGGCCAGTATCTCTTGCAGACGGCAGGCATCAGCCGATGGCGGCATCTCCGGCAGGACCTGCAAGGCGTCCGCGTGGCGCCCGGCTGACATGAGAATATCCGCCAGTTCGAAGTACGCCACAGGGGATAAAGGGGCGGTCCTTATCCCCTGTTCGAGAAGTGTTGTAACAGCATTATCCACGTCGCCACGCTGGGAAAAGAGGCGGGCCTTCAATAGCGCGGCAGACAGCAACTGCAGCCGCTGCATCGCTTCATCAGCGGTTGTGCCTTCGACAGACCGGCGGTTGACATACCATTCCCTGCTGCCGATGACCATCTGTTCTGCACAGTGCAAAAACTCATCGACCAGCGGCATCCCGGGTTCGGCACTTCCAAGGAGTCTGGCCTTGATCTGAAGATAGTTTTCCATCAGATTGCCGACTCGTGCCGTTTTCGGAATCAACCGGGATTCAATGCTGTCAATAAAAGGGATAATGATATCCACGAACGGCACACCTGGTGTTCTGTCGGCAGCGCGCGTTCTCATCTGCTGGAACGGGAGCAGTCCAATGATGCACCCTTCCCTCGCCGCATGGTGATAGGTCTCCCGTATTTTGCTGTTTTCTCGATATTTCGTCTCTTCGTTTTGGTGCTCGATGCTGTCAAGATGGGCCAGATACAGACCCAACGGCTGCCTGATATGGAAGAAGTCCGACGTCTGCGAAATCCTGAGCCAGAATTCATAATCCCCCGAGGTAACGTAGCTTGGATCAAAACCGCCATACAGTTCATGGAGGGAGCGGCGCCACATCGGCTGGGGACCGATAAAAGTATTATCAAACAGAATGTTTCTGTCCCAGTCATACCAGGTGTATCTACCACCGGCAGTGTGGTGTTCAAAAGTGCCGTTCGGGGTTTTGGTAATAAGAACATCTGCATACACCAGATCTATTCCAGGGCGAGACTCCATGACCCGCGCCATCAGCTCAAAGGCATCGCTGCGGTGCCGGTCGTCGGTATTGGCATTAGTAATATAGCGCCCTCGAGCCAAGGAAATGCCATGGTTCCAGGCGGCATATACCGTTTCGCGCTGATCGGTTCGCAGGTAACGAATATTGCCATAGCGTTCCTGCAGCTCGTGAACTATTGCCCCCTCATTCTGTGGCGAGGCGCTGTCGATAACGATGATCTCAAGCTGGTCTGCAATGGTCTGAGACTCCAGATCTTCGATAC
>DATNCC010000036.1:0-9837 GCA_035571735.1 Dongiaceae bacterium
CCGGTCACCTCGATGCAGTCAGACACGCTGGAGGTCTCTGCCGCGCGCACCTCAACCGCAACCGGTGGTTTGGCAACCTGTTCGGCACTCTTTTTTGCCTCACTCCTGCCACAGGCGGTCATGCTCGACAGCACCGTCGCCAATAAGATAATTGCCATCATCTGTTTCATTTCAAACTCCTTGTTCGTGTAAAACGCCTTACATGATGACGTGGAATGTACCGTCTCTCATTGCTGCTCAATGAATTTTACCAACGAGATCCGGCAAAGACAACACCTTGTTACACCTTCCCCTTCAACTTGTAGACATACGCCAATACCTCTGCAACGGCCGCGTAGAGCGCTTCCGGTATCGGTTCGTTTTCTTTGACCTGGTCGTACAGTTCCCGGGCCAGGAATCGGTTTTCAACCAGGGTAATCTGGTGTTCACGGGCAATCTTCTTGATCGCCTCGGCCATGATATCCATCCCCTTGGCGAGGACGACCGGCGCGACCATCTTCTGCCGGTCATACTTGAGCGCAACGGCGAAGTGGGTCGGGTTGGTGATGACCACATCGGCGAGCGGGATGATCTTGGTCATCCGGCGACGCGCCATCTGAAACTGCATCTTCTTGATTTTGCTCTTTGTCTCGGGGTTCCCTTCGGACTCTTTATGTTCGTCCTTGACCTCCTGCTTGGTCATCTTGAGATTTTCGGTATAGCGCCACCTGACATAAAGCATGTCGAGCAGACCGAGGACGATCATGATGCCGCAGATGTGGGTGACGATCTTGAAAGCGATGTGGCCGACAAAAGCGAAAATAGTCTGAATATCGGCTTCAGCCAGAAAGGTGATATTCTGCATTTCATCCCGCACCACACCGTAGGCGATCCAGCCAACTACCGATAGCTTGAGCAGCGATTTCAGCATCTCAACCATGGCGTCCTTGTTAAACAGGCGCCCGAAACCGTTCAGCGGATTCAGTTTGTCAAAATTGACTTTAAGACGTGACAGCCTGAACTCGAATCTGCCGTTGTCCTGAATCAGGTTTGACAGGACCGCCGTTGCTATAATAGTCAGGATGAGCGGCGCCAGCAGCAGTACTACGGTGCCGAACAGCTTGAGAACCAGAACATAGAGGTTTGCTTCGGTAAACTGGAAGGTACCCATGGTTGACAGGATTTTGATCGTACTCTGCTTGAGGCCGTCCATCATGAAGCTGCCGAAAATGTAGAGGCTGACGATACCCGTGAGCAGGGTGAGTGAGGACGTCAGCATCTGGCTCATCGGCGGCGGGCCTTCATCGCGCGACTTTTCGAGTCTTTTTCCGGTCGGTTGTTCTGTTTTGGAGTGTTTGTCCGAATTTTCAGCCGTAGGTCATCCCCCCTTTGCCATGATCCTGAAGAGCGCGTCAATTTGAGCGGAAAGTTGCCCGAAGGAGACATTCAGAACATGGAAGAATATGGTCAGAGTCATCCCCATGATTACCAGCCCCAGCCCGACGTTGAGCGGCAGGCTGATCATGAAAATGTTCATCTGCGGAAAGGCCCGGGCCATGATGCCGAGCGCCACGGTGGTAAGGAGCAGAGCCACCATGACCGGAGCGGCCAGACGAATCCCGATGATAAAGATGTCAGCCGTGCGGATGACGAGAAAATTCACCAGCTCTCCGCTCAGTCGCCATCCCCCGAGCGGAATCACCTTGAAACTGTCCATGATTGCCCGGATAAACATGTGGTGAATGTTGAGTGACAGGAACAACAGTGTCGCAAACAGCGTCTGGATGACCGACATGATCTGGGTTTGCGTGCCATGGCTGGGATCGATAATCGATGAAATGGTCAGTCCCATCTGCATGCCGATGATCTGGCCGCTGAATTCGACCGCTGCGAAGATGATCTGGGTTATGAATGCCAGCGTCAGACCGATCATGACTTCACTGAACGCCAGCAGGGCGAGACTGAAGGCATCGGACGGCACTTGGGGAAGCGCCACCGATAGAGTCGGAAAACAGACCAGTGTGATCATGAATACGGTGACCACCTTTATGCGCAGAGGCATCGTGCGGCCGCCAAAAACCGGCAGTGCGGCAAAAATACCGGCCACGCGGCTTAACACAAGCATGAAAAATATGACTTCGCGGGGAGTCGGAAAGGGGAGCAGCGGGAACATGGGAGGCTAACGCCTCATGGTTGCGATGAAAGAATAGATCTCACGTGTAAAGTCACTCATGTAGGTCATCATCCAGGGGAAAAAGATAATCATGGCAACCATGACGGCAATGATTTTCGGGGCAAAGGACAGGGTTGCCTCGTTGATGGAGGTGACGGCCTGAAAGATACTGATCAGCAGTCCGATTATAAGGCTGGCGATCAGGAGCGGCGCAGCCAGAAGCAGCATTGCTTCAAAACTGCGCCTGGCAAGTTGTACGACTAATTCGGGTGTCATGATGTATCACCTAATCCGGATATACTTGCTAACCAAAGCTTTTAACGAGTGAGCCGATCACCAGCCCCCAGCCATCCACCAGAACAAAGAGCAGGATTTTGAACGGGAGCGAAATCATGACCGGTGGCAGCATCATCATACCCATCGACATCAGGACCGATGCTACGACCATATCAACAACGATAAATGGAATATAGATCAAAAAACCGATCTGAAAAGCCGTCCGAAGTTCAGAAATCATGAAGGCCGGGATGATGGTCAGGGTCGGAATGTCTTCGGCATTCTTAGGTCTTTGCAGTTTGGAAAGGCTCACAAACAACGCCAGGTCCTTTTCCCGTGTCTGGGAGAGCATGAACGTGCGCACCGGCTTGACGGCCCGTTCCATGGCCTGTTCCTGACTGATCTGCTGCGCCTTCCATGGCTGGTAGGCGTCCTTGTTGATCTGCTGCCAGACCGGCGTCATTATGAAGAACGTCAGAAACATCGACAAGGACAGAATGACCTGATTGGAAGGAGCCGCCTGGGTGCCCATGGCGGTGCGCAGAAACGAGAGCACGACCGAGATGCGGGTAAAGGAAGTCGTCATGATCAGCAGCCCCGGCGCAAGCGACATGATGGTCAGCAGCAGGAATATCTGAACCGTGACCGCAACATCATTCGGCTTTGTTGCGGTTCCGACCCCGATATTAAGAGCTGGAAGCGGTATCGGCTCGGCGGACGCCACGGCGCCCGCCACCAGCAGCAGGGCTGTCAGGCTGAAGATGAGGGCGCGTTTTGTGAGGGGCCTGGTTGTCATGGTGGTAATCATGATGACTGTCTCAAACGGGTCATTAGTGAGGCGAAGCTCCCCTGTTCCGGTTTTTCTTCGATAACTTCAATCTCTTCCAGCATGTCGATCTGCTTGATGAGCGTCAGACCGGCATCGCCGCTGGACAGCAGCAGGTACTCTCCTCCCACTTCAACAAGCACTAGAGCCTTCTTTGGCCCAAAATAGCGGGTTTCTATCAAACGGATATGCTTTGAAAGCAGCTGGTGGCCGACCGGCAAGCGCCTCATCAACTTGCCGGAAAAATGCCAGGTAACCAGGATCAGACCGACAACCAACGCCAGGGCAGCGATCATTTGCAGAAGACTTGCGAGAAAGCTGAACTCCTGCCCGGAGCCATCGGCAGCAGACGCTATGGAAGGTAGGAATAGAAGAAGGGCGGAGGCCGCACCTTTCACAGAATTTTCTCCACCCGCTCATTGGGAGAAACTATATCCACAAGACGGACACCGAACTTTTCGTTGACAACAACCGCTTCGCCGCGTGCGACCAGCTTGGAGTTGACAAAAATATCCAGCGGCTCACCTGCAAGCTTGGTCAATTCGACAACCGCGCCCTGGTTTAGTTGCAGAATATCCTTGACCAGCAGCTTGGTTCTTCCCAGTTCGACAGTCACCTGTAAAGGAATATCAAGAATAAAGTCGAGACTTTTCTTGTCAATCGGCGTTTCATTTACTTCAGGCGGATCACTGCTCACCATTGCCCCCTATCTGCTTCTATCTGCTGTATGTCTTGCTGATCTGAATCGCTTTGTTGCCATGCTTGATGCCGGGAATACCGAAATATTTGGGGATCCCCTCGACCCTGACAACCATTTCGCTCGAACAGGCCTGATCAAGCATAATGGTGTCTCCAATGGTCAGGTCGAGCAGTTCACGCAGGGTAATGCGGGCATTTCCCATCTCGACCGTGGTTTCCATCGGCGCTTCCATCAGTTCCGTGGAGAGCCTGGAAGACCACAACGGATCAATCGCCATCAGGTCGAACTGCATGCCGGTCTTGAGCTTGTCCCGAATCGGATCGATCGTCATGAACGGCACGGCAAACATCATATTGCCGGATACGTCATCAATCTGGATCTTGAGCGTCATGGTTACGATCTGATATTCAGGCGGTACGATATTGACCAGACGCGGATTCATTTCCATCCGCAGCAGGCTCATATGGGTGGCATATAGCGGCGCCCACGCTTTTTCCAGGTCCTGCAGGGCATCGCCGACAATTTTTTCCATCAGACGCACCTCGATCGAGGTGAACATCCGATTGGCAAGCGGAACTTTTGCAGAGCCGGTTCCGCCAAGAAGGCTGTCAACCAGTGACAGCACCAGGGTACTGTCAAATGAGATCAGAGCGGCGCCCTTGAGCGGCTCGATCTTGAAAATGCCCATGCAGGCCGGTGACGGCAGGGTCTGGAGAAAATCATCGAATTTATAGGAACGGGCGCCGATTTTTTTTATTTCAACTGACTTGCGCAGGCGGTTGGAGAGATTGACGCGGTTGTAGCGGATAAAGCTGTCGTAAATTATATCAAGATTCGGAACATACCCCTTGTGGGCATCCGCGTTGATAAGATCGTAAGTTGCAACCGACCCCTCCGCTTTCGAGAGTTCCTTTTCAGGCTCTATGCGCCCCTCAAAGACCGCATTAAGCAGTGCTTCGATCTCGGCTTTCGAGAGTATTTTTTCCATTGCAGCCACTTCGGTACCTATTGAACCACGAAATCGGTAAAATAAACCTTGGCGATCTTGCCTGGAGGAATGTTCTTGTTGATCGCCCCGAGAATTTCATCCTTGAGTGCATTTTTGCCCTGAACATCCTGAATATCATGCAATGTTTTTGCGCTGAGTAAAATCAGGATAGAATCGCGGATCGGCGCCAGCCTCCCCTCGATTTCGCCCTTAACGGCTGGGCCAACCATCTCAAGCTCGACCTTGACCTTGAGATAGCGCAGTTCCTGGCCGTCATAAATATTTACTATGAAGGGTTCCAACGGAAAAATATTGGCTGCAGGACCCGCCGCTGCCCCGCCCGCGGCGGGTGAGCCGCCATGTCCGCCGGCTGCGGGGGCGGCTGCCGGTGCACCATGACCATCGGCAGCTGGAGCGGCTGCTCCCCCCGCCTGGGCAGTTTCACCCTCTTTATTCGCCTTCTTGTCGCTTTTGCCCATCGTCATGAAGGCAACTGCGGCCAGGATCAACGCGACTGCCACCGCGCCGATGATGATAATCATCTTTTTCTTGCCGCCGCCTTCAGCAGCTTCCTCAGCCAGAACTTGTTCTTCCTTGGCCATGTATTCCCCCGCGAATGAATAATGAATTCAATGGATTAATAATAGTCATCATTATGTAAAACGAATTCGCTGTTTTTGCAACTTTTTAAACGGGTACGGAGGCGGATCCCGGATTACCGGGACACGCCTCCGCCTTCATTGTTTGCCTACTCCCGGATTAGCGCTTGAGATTCAAAACTTCCTGCGTCATCTCATCCGCCGTTGTAATAGTCTTGGAGTTGGCGGAATAGGCCCGCTGCGTCAGGATCATCTTGACGAACTGGGACGCCATGTCCACGTTGCTCTGTTCAAGAGAGTTGGAGAATATCTTGTTGTTGGCCGTGGGTGCGGCAATTGCCACGGCACCGGACTGGTTGGTGGCATTGAAAACGCTGCCGCCCCCCTTGTCGAGCCCCCCCGGATTCGGGAACAGGGCCATGCCGATTTTAGTCGGGTACGCTTTCGTGGAGCCGTCCGACAGCAGGCAGGTGATGGTGCCGTCGGCATCCACTTTCGTAACCTTGCTGAAAGTTACTCCCGCCGCCAGAGCCAGCGGGCCCGCGGGCGCCATGTTTATCACGGCACCGGCGCTGTCAAGGAGCTTGAGGCCGTCGGGGTTTACCAGGTTCGTGTTGGTAGGATCCATGCGGAAGGCGCCGGCGCGGGTAAAAGAATTGCTGCCGGCGGCAGCACCCTGTACCGCAAAGAAACCGTCACCCTGGATTGCCAGGTCGGTAACGCTCGTGGTTGTCTCGAAAGTGCCCTGGCTGAGCATGGTGTCCACCTTCTGGATCTGGGTGCCGCGCCCGACCTGCGAGCCGTTGCCGATGTTGGCGGACAGCATGTCGGAAAACACTGTGTTACTACCCTTGAAGCCGACTGTGTTGACGTTGGCAAGGTTGTTGCCGATGACGTTGACGCCTTCTGCATTGGCCAAAATACCTGATACGCCGGTAAACATTGCGGATGTGATACTCATTGTGTTGCCTCCTTGTGTGTTTTGAGAGTTTGGGTTGTGTGAAACGCGTCAATCGGTCGGCGTTTCGGGGGCTTCCTCTCGGAGGACCAGCCCTGTTTCGTTGCTAAATAACCACCGCTGAATCGATGTTGGTAAAAACGTTGCCCTTCATCTGGGTTCGGTCCATGGCGGTCACCACGGTCCTGTTTTTTATGCTGACTACCAGCGCCGAATCTCCCATCATGACCAGCGATTCCTTACCACCTTTTTGGGCGACACTGTTGACGGCCCCTTCAAGATTGGCAAGATCGTTGGCTGAAAAATTTATGTTGCGCGCCTTAAGCCTGTCCTGAGCATGCTGCGAAAACTTGACCCCCTGAGACGGGAGCTTTTGATCCAGAACCCGTGCAAACGGTGAGTCGGTAGTCTGCCCGGCTGCCGGTTTCTGTTGCTGCGGTCGATCGATTCTGCCCGGTTGAACCGGATTGGGAATAAAAATTTGATCTATCATTGCCTGTTACACCCCCATGCTGATAACATCACTCAACGCCACGGAAGAAGCTCCGATGGTCAGCCGCGGTGTGCTGCCGGAAAGGTCGACACCATCGATCCTGCCTGTAGTGTAGGTGGTTGCCGGCAGAGAGCTGCCATCTGCTGACTTGGCACTGACGGTAAACGTGTACGCCCCTGCCGGGAGTAATGCTCCGCTGTTGTCGCGGCCATCCCAGGAAAAGCTGTTGTCGCCGGCTTTGGATGATCCGAGAGCAGCGGTTCTGACGGTTCGACCGGAGCCATCAACTATTGAAATCTGCGTCGATGTTGCCGGAAGCGAAAGGTTAAACTCCAGTGCGGTCGGCGCAGTGCCGTCAAATGTTGCGTTGTTGCCGTTAGCCTTGACATCTTTGCCAATGAATGAAACCGCCGTAAGGCTGATGGAGTTGTTCTGTGCCGTCAGCAGGTTATTCAGTGCCGTGTTGCTGTTGTATGACTGCTCCACCAGAGAAAGCTGTGACAGCTGGTCCAGCATCGCGCTCGGATCCTGAGGTTTCAAAGGGTCCTGATATTGCAGTTGGGCAATAAACAGCTTCATGAAGTCATCCTTGTTCATTCCCAGGGATTTTTTCATCGCAGCTGATGCCGCTGTTGTATCGGTAGTTGCAGCTACAGTTCCTACCATTTGTTTCTCACCTCGCTTTCAATAATGAATGTCGAGCATCGTCTGCCCTTGCTGCCTTTGATACGCGCCCCGATCGGAGGGAAGATCAGCCTGGGCGATGTTATAGCCGAGCGGAAGTTTCCAGGACTGCTGCTGTTGCTGCTGTTGGGCCAGTTCACGCCATGCGTTCTGGTTCTGTCCCTGGAATCCCGACCCTTTTCCACCGGTGGTAACATCAAAAGATGACATCGTGATGTTTTGCCGTGCCAGAGATTCTTTTAACGCGTCGGTATGCAGCATGATAGCGTCCCGCACCGACCGGTTTTCCGTTACGATTTCAACCGAAAGCTTCTGTCCCTGCAGGTTCAGGTTCATTTTCAATTCACCCAGGCTGTCCGGTGACAGCGTCAGAGTGATCTGCTGATTCCCAGGTTTTACATCATGCTGCGCCAGCCGTTCCTTGACCTGCTGCATAACCTGCTCCGGAACATCCTGACGCACCGGATCGGTCGAAGCCGACCTGGCAGTTATGGCTGATACTTTCTGCTGCTCCGTCATCATTGGTCCACGCATATCCTGTGTCGGCATCTGCTTGCCAGAAGCGGCATCGGGCTGTCCCTGACTGCTGTCACCACGTGAAGTGTCCGAACCCGAAGCGGATTCGCCTTCTGATGCTACCGACTGCAATGTTGAGGCTGATTCCTTGACCGCACCCGGTTCATCACCGGTCCGATCTTTTTCCAACAGCTGTTCTGGAGTACGTCGCGACCTGCCACCATGTGCTTCCTGTAACATCCCTGCAGAGCGATTATCCGCTGCAGCTGGTGATGTTTCCACCTTGGCGGTAATCGGTCGTGGTTGGGATAGTTGTATCTCCACTTCCGCTTCCGGTGATGAAGCAGGTGTTGCCGTGTGAAGTGCGGTTGCCGGAGGCAGTGCCGCTTGTGTCGATGGCGCTGCCTGTGTTGATGGTGCTTCATGTGCTGCTGCTGCCGTAACCGGTTGTCCGTCAACAGATGCCGTACGGACCGCAGCGGCAGGCTGTTCTGACGCCGGAGCTGCTTTCTGCAGACCGTTGACAGGAGGTTCCGCCGGAATGTTGATATCGGCTGTTTTGAAAGCGGCTTCAGGCGGAATTACCGTCAGTGTCGCCGGTGACGCTGGTGCTGCTACAGTTGTGACCGGTTGTCCGTCACCAGATGTTGCACGGAGCGTTTCAGGGTGGCATTGCTGATTCGATTCGGAGCAGGCTTGCTTCGATTCCGGGGCTGCGTTCGGCAGCCTGTCAACCGGAAGCGCTGTCGGAACCTGGACTTTCGCTTCTTTGAAAGCCGCTTCAGGTAGAACGGCAGTCGGTGTTGCCTGTACGGCTTGTTCTGTTGCTGCTGTGGCCGGTTGTCCGTCAGCAGATGTTGTGCGGAGCGTTTCATGCTGTTGCTGCTGATTCTGTTCAGCGGCAGGTTGTATTGACACAGTGGCAGCGTTCTGCAGCCCGTCAACCGTGGTGGCTGTCATAATGTTGACTTCCGGCATTCTGCCGGGTTGTGAATAGGCGGCCAGAATCATCGGGGATGTAATTTCGGATGGTTCATTTTCTGCGGCCAGTTCCTTTTTTTCTTCCGGCTTCGACATTGAACCGCCTGTTTCCGGAGCGTCTTTTCGGGATACTTGACACCGTGCCGGCTGGTCAGCAATCTGCCGGTCTGCACCAGCATCGGACTGATCCTTGTCGATTTTGTTCCGGCACTTTTCAGCCTGCCCGGAATCTGAGGAAGGGTTGGCTTTTGCTTGATGCTGAATCCCGCTCAACATCCCTTCAAAGCGTCCGCCGTCCTGCTTCTGGGTGCCCTTTGCCGCCGCAACCGGAACCGGCGATGCCTGTAAAACCGCCCGCGTTGCCATGGGTGCTACTGTTACTTGTCCATAATCCATTGTTTTCACCTCCTTTCTGTCTGAATTTTTTATGGAGTGGACATGCTGCTGTCCATAAAATCGATGTTATCTCTCCTGCAGGTTATCGGACACCCACTTGACTACACGCGGCTGGCTGATAAATGGCGCCAGCTTGGCAACGGTCTTGGTGTCCATTCTGCTCAGGAGCGCAAGGGCCTGGTCTTCTTTCAGGGTGTCAATCATCTTGCCAGCCTGTTCACTGCGCATGGTTTTAAATAATTTGACCATTTTCTGTATTTTCTCATCC
>DATNCC010000037.1:0-3202 GCA_035571735.1 Dongiaceae bacterium
GGGGTAAACTCGAAATCATCCCGCCCGATCTCCAGGCTGGCAATGACGTGGTCACGTATTCGCTCCAGCCACCAGCGCTGCTCGCCACTGAACGCCCGCCCCGCCCCTTCCTGCTTGGCAATCCAGGCGCTGAAGCGCTCATGGACATGCTCCTCGAACGGCTCCAGCACCGGCTCCTGATGCAGGGCAAAACGGACCAGAGAGACGATGTCGGTCCAGAGCCGCCTGCTGCCGGCCCCCTTCACCTTGGACGTCTCCAGGGCCGCATAGGCGTCCCACAACCGGTCTATGCGCCACAGGTAGGGCGGCTTCTCGATCATCTCCGCCAGCCCCTTGATCTCGTCGTACTTCAGGCGCTGGCGATAGGGGCGGCTGTAGAGGATCTGCAGGGCAGTGATCTCGTCCTTGTGCTCCTCGATGAACTTTTCAAACGACTCCACCAGCCCCTTGGCCTTGTCAAGAGCCTCGGCATCAAAACCGGCCTCGATCACCTCGTCGGCGCTGACCGTGTCGATAATCTGGTCGGCCTTCCGCTGCAGCTCCAGGATCTTCTCCCTGAGTTTCGGCTCGCAGAGCGGCTTCACAGCCTGCCGGATCAGCTTGACGCCAGCCTGTTTGACCTGCTCCACGGTCGGGTCACTGACGCCGAAATCGGTCCTCGCCTGCTCGATCTGCCGTTCAGGATCAATCGCCGCAATCAGGTCGCGCGTCAGCTCCTTCAGCCCCTTGCCATCAGTCACCTTCTCTATCTCCGCCTTACCTGCCAAATCCAGCTTCTTCTCCAGCCGGGCAAAACGCCCGGCAATGGAGGAGATCACCTCGCTCTCGGTGTTGCCCAAGGCCACGGCCTGGAGCAGCTTTTCCAGGGAGACGGTCGGCTTCTTCTCCAGCGGGCGGGAGTCGGTCTTGTCCTCCTCGCAGACACCCACCGCATCGACGATGACGAAGTGGGTCTTGGCTACGGCATCGGGGGTGACTGCCTGCAGGTCGGTGTCGTTGATCACCCGCACCCCGCGACCCTTCATCTGCTCGAAGAAAGAGCGGGAACGGATCATCCGCATGAAGAAGACGCACTCCAGCGGCTTGATGTCGGTGCCGGTGGCGATCATGTCTACGGTGACGGCGATGCGCGGCATGGGGCTGGTGCGGAACTCGGCGATCAGCTCCTCCGGTTTCCGGCCGGTGGTGCGGTAGGTGATCTTCTGGCAGAAGTCGTTACCTTTGCCGAACTCCTCCCGGACGATCCGGACGATGTCCTCGGCGTGGGAGTCGTCCTTGGCGAAGATCAGGGTCTTGGGCACCCAGCTGCGGCCGGGGAAGATCTCGGTCAGCACCTTGTCGCGGAAGGTCCGGATCACGGTGCGGATCTGGTCCACGGCCACCACGTCGCGGTCCAGCTGCCCGGCCTCGTAGGTCAGGTCCTCGTCCAGCTGCTCCCAGCGCACGGCCCGTGTCTCCCGTTCGCGATGGTCCACATAGTGCCCGGCCTCCACGACCGAGCCCCCCTGGGTGATTCTGGTCCGGATGCGGTAAACGTCGTAGTTGACGTTGACCCCGTCGGCCACGGCCTGCTCGTGGGGGTATTCCATCACCAGGTTCTGGTTGAAGAAGCCGAAGGTCTGCTTGCTGGGAGTGGCGGTGAGGCCAACGAGGAAGCCGTCGAAATACTCCAGCACCTGCCGCCAGAGGTTGTAGATGGAACGGTGACACTCGTCGGTGACGATCAGGTCGAAGGTCTCCAGCGGGATGTCCGGGTTGTAGACCACCGGCGGCGGTTCCTTAAAGAGAGTGGCGTGGTCGAAGAGCGACTCCTCCTCCAGCTCCGGGGCCAGCTCCTCGCCCCGCAGGATCGAGTAGAGCCGCTGGATGGTGCAGATGCAGACCCGCGCCGTTGTATCGAGGCGGCTGGACTGCAGGTGGTTGACGATGTACTCCTCGGAGAACTTGTAGGGGGTGTAGGGTGACTGGTACTGCTGGAACTCTTTCAGCGTCTGGCGCCCAAGATTGGCCCGGTCCACCAGGAAGAGCACCCGCCGGGCGCCGGCGAACTTGAGCTGGCGGTAGATGAAGGAGACGGCGGTAAAGGTCTTGCCCGAGCCCGTAGCCATCTGCACCAGCGAGCGAGGACGGTCTGCGGCCAGTGACTTTTCCAGGTTGGTGATGGCCGTAAACTGGGCCGGCCAGAGACCTTCTTCATGGAGTGGCGGCAAGCGGCGCAGGCGACTGCGGTAGGTTTGCGGCAGCCAGACAGGGTCATCTTCGGCAGCAAGGGGCAGATCTTGGGCGAGGCATGCCTCGCCCCTACACTCCTCTAACCACCCGGCAAGGGTCTCGGGACGATGGAATGAGAAGACGTTGCGTGAACGGGGATCGGGATCGAGGCCACTGGTGAAGCAGGTTTCAACGCCGGTGGACTGGTAGCGGAACGGCAGGGGCCTGAACCATGCCGGCAGGAAACGTGACAGCCCCTGGGTGTAGCGGTCGGACTGGATCTCCACCCCGGAAAGGGTCACACCGGCTTTCTTGGCCTCAATCACCCCGGCAGCCTTGCCGTCAATATACAGCAGGTAGTCGGCGAAACCGAACCCGCGCTCCAGCGGAAATTCGCGAATGGCAACACCTCTGCCGGCATGCAGACTGACGCTTTTCACGTCCTGCACCAGCCAGCTGGACTCAAGCAGCATCAGGTCTATTTCCATGCGCGCTTTCTGTTCAGGGGTCATGTGATCTGCCTTTTGTTGTTAAAGCCCAAATGAATAATCAAAAAAAGCCGCTCAACCGGTCTATTGCCGGTACAGCGGCTTGCAGTCATCTGTCCAATGTCCACTCCATCATCAACTCCATAACATAAAAGATTGTCCACAATATACCGGCAAGCTCCGGCTGTCAACGGATCACATCATAAACAGCAGTGGCCTTCATCAGGGCCTTGTCTCGTATATCCCGATTTGCAACTTATTTTACGATTGCCACTTGACACATTGTCTCTTTTTGCTATTATTATAACATTCTAATTGTATGGTGCCCCATGCCCATCATGCCTATAAAAACCGATTCCCACACCTGGCTTATCTGCTTTTCCTATACATTGGACGGCAAGAGCAGATTTGTTAAAGAGGAGTTTACAGGTTCCATAAGGGAAGCCCTGTTTTACGAAGTACAGCTGCGTGATCTGGCAAAAGATGGCATTGACGTTGTCGCC
>DATNCC010000038.1:0-4359 GCA_035571735.1 Dongiaceae bacterium
CACCTTTCCGCCGATGACACGGTCAGCGCCCTGTTGCGGATCTTTAGCGAAGAGGGGCTAATACAGGAACATGTCTGACAAGTCCGACTTGTCTGACTTGTCAGAGGCAAAGCAATAACGAGGTTTTCAATATGATCTATCGTCTGGCGCAAAATGTGGAACTGGTGGAACGGGACGGGGAAAGCTTCCTCATGTCGAAAACGCCGCTCTGCGTTCTGCGCCTGAACCGTACTCTGGCCGGCCTGGTCGGGCGGGGCGCTGACGGAGCACCGATTACCGCTTCCGAAGCGGAACTCGGCGTCATGGAACAGCTGGTGGGGAAAGGATTCGCCGAGCGGGTCCGTAGTGCACCGGAACTGCCGGCGACACTCCCCAAGGTAAGCATCGTCATCCCGGTAATGAACCGCGCCGACGAGCTGCGCCGCTGTCTGACCTCTCTCACGCAACTCGCCTATCCGCAGGAAAAACTCCAGATCATCGTGGTGGACGACGGCAGCATTGACGACTCCCCGCTGGTGGCGCGCCGGTTCGGGGCGCTGCTGGTACCGTCGGGTGGAACCGGGAGGGGGCCTGCTGCAGCCCGTAACGTCGGTGCATCAATGGCGAGCGGCGAGATTCTTGCCTTCATCGATTCCGACTGCACCGCTTCGGTGGAGTGGCTGTGCGAACTGATCCCAGCCTTTATCAACCCGGCTCTGGCAGCGGTGGGGGGACAGGTGGACGGCATGCGCACCGAATCGTCCGTTGACCGCTACGAGGCGGTCATGTCCAGTCTTTCACTCGGTTCCCGGGAGCGCATCGGGAGCAGCGGCAGCGATACCTTTTATCTTCCCAGCTGCAACCTCCTGGTCCGGCGCAGCGCTTTCAGGGGCGCCGGCGGTTTCAAGGACAGCATGCATGTCGGAGAGGATGTCGATCTGACGTGGCGTCTGCGCGACAGCGGGTGGAGTATCTGCTACCTCCCGGCGGGAAATGTCCTGCACGAGCACCGCAGTTCAATCCGGTCATTCATGTCCCGGCGTTTCGACTACGGCACCTCCGAAGGGATGCTGCAACAGCTTCATCCCGGACGCAGAAAGCAGATGGTCATCCCGCTTTTGCTGGCGACCGTGCTGTTGCTCTGTCTCACGGCTCCTTTTGCCGGGTGGTGGTCGTTACTGCTTGCGGCCGGTCTGCTGGTTGCCGACGCCGCGACCGTCAGGGTCAGATTTGTTCGCCGCAGGCTCCCCGTCGGCCTCAAGTCCCTTCTCGCCGGGCGTTTGCGGGCACTCGGCAGCCTGGCCTACTACATCTGCTACCATCTGGTCCGCTACTATGCCGTGCCGCTGATCGTCGTTGCCCTGACGGCTCCCGGTTTTTGGTCCTGGAGTCTGCCGCTTGCAGTCCTGCTCTGCGCAGCCGGGGTCGATTATGCCGTAAGGAAGCCTCCGCTGTCGTTCATCCGGTTCTGCGGCATCTATCTTCTGGAGCAGATTGCGTACGGTGCCGGCGTATTCTGGGGGTGCCTGAGCCACAAATGTTTTGCCAGCTACCGGGTTGTCATCAACCCGCAAACGGAGCTGGCTTCGTAGCGTACATAATCATTTTTACTCCGAGCCTGGCCGCCTAAGGGAACTCCTCCACGGCGCCCGGCCATTGGGTTGCGCGGGAAACGGCGCAGCCTTCCTTTGAAAAGGAGAATTTCATCTGTGCCCGGCACAGAACAAGGGGAAGGAGAACACATATGGACAAGATTGCACGGATTGACATGGGGGCCAAAGGTGGCCCGAAGGTAACAGTCGGCGGCCTCGGCGAGTATGCCGGACTTGGTGGCAGAGCGATGACCTCTCTGGTAGTCGCTGCCGAGGTTCATCCACTCGCCCATGCGCTGGGCGCGGAAAACAAACTGGTCATCTCACCCGGTATGCTGAGCGGCACCACCGGTTCCATGACCGGACGGCTGTCAGTTGGCTGCAAAAGCCCGCTGACCGGCACCATCAAGGAGTCGAACGCCGGCGGCCAGGCTGCCCAGGTTCTGGCGAGGCTCGGCTATGCTGCCGTCATCCTCGAAGGGAAGCCTGAAGGCGACGACCTCTACAAGATCGTCATCAACAAGGACGGTATCCAGGTAATTGTCGACAACAGTCTCAAGCTGATGGATAACTATCCGCTCATCGAGAAACTGCGTGGGGAGTATGGCGACAAGGTGGCCTACATGTCCATCGGTTCTGCCGGTGAGCGCAAGCTGCTGGCGGCCTCCATCGCCTGCACCGATCCGGAGCTGCGTCCGACCCGTCACTGCGGTCGTGGTGGTGTCGGCGCGGTCATGGGAGCCAAGCGGGTCAAGGCGATTATTCTTGACGACGCCGGCATGAAGATGCGTCCTCCCAAGGACCCGGATGCATATCGCGATGCCAACCGCAAGTTCGTCGAAGGGCTGCGCAAGCACCCGGTTACCGGTGAAGGGCTCCCGGCCTACGGCACCAACGTTCTCACCAATGTATTGAACGAGGCCGGCGGCTACCCGACCTACAACTTCAAGGATGGCCAGTTCCCCGGTTCCGCCAAGCTTTCCGGCGAGGCCCAGGCCCAGCTGGAAATCGATCGCGGTGGCAGCGCCACCCACGGCTGCCATCGCGGCTGCGTCATCCAGTGCTCCGGTGTCTACAACGACAAGGACGGCCACTACCTGACCAAACAGCCCGAGTACGAGACGGTCTGGTCCCATGGCGGCCACTGCGGCATTGATGATCTGGATACCGTGGCCATGCTCGACTTCCTGGACGACAACATCGGGGTGGACACCATCGAGATGGGGGTCACCATCGGCGTCGCCATGGATGCGGGTATCATCGAGTTCGGCGACAAGGAAGGCGCCATCCGGCTGGTGAAAGAGGTCCAGCAGGGGACTCCGCTGGGACTTATTCTCGGCAGCGGCGCTGCCATCACCGGCAAGGTGCTCGGTGTCGAGCGCGTACCCGTAGTCAAGGACCAGGCCCTGCCTGCCTACGATCCGCGCGCGATTCAGGGCATCGGCGTAACCTACGCGACGACGACCCAGGGCGCGGACCATACCGCCGGATACGCCATTGCCACCAACATCCTCAAGGTTGGCGGCGATGTCGATCCGCTCAAGACCGAGGGACAGGTCGAACTGTCGCGCAATCTGCAGATCGCCACGGCGGCCATCGACTCCACCGGCATGTGTCTGTTCATCGCCTTTGCCATCATGGATCAGCCGGAAACGTTCCAGGCGCTGCTCGACATGCTCGGCTCCTTCCATGGCATCACCATGACCGGCGATGACGTGGTGGCGCTGGGCAAGAAAGTGCTTTCCGCCGAGCGGGATTTCAATACCCGGGCCGGCTTCACCAAGCATCACGACCGGCTCCCCCGCTTCTTCTACAACGAGCCGATCGCACCCCATAACCAGACCTTCATGATGAAGGACGAAGAACTCGACGAAGTCTTCAACTGGTAGTAATGTCGTAGCGAGGGTGGAGTTCTTTCCGCCCTCGCTACGGTTGATTTGGAGATAACCGTGAATCCGGAAACCCTGGTGTTGCATCTGGAGCCTGACAATCTGAAAATCTTCTTCCCGCTTCTCCAGAAAGGTGTTACTGTTCCGGCAGTTGTCGGATGTTCTCTTAAAAGCCTGCTCTGCGATCAGTTTGCCATCCCCGCCGACTACGTAACCGACCGGATCACCACCCTGTTTTTAGACAATCGCCCTGTTGACGACCTTGACCGCACACACGTGCAGGATGGTTCCCGGGTAACCCTGTCGGCCGCCATGCCGGGTCTTGTCGGGGCTACCATGAGGCGTGGCGGGTTCTATGCCGCGCTTCGCGAGGGGATCAGCCATTCAGCGGAAAACAGAACAGCCGCAGGTGAGTGCGGGACAGTTCGTCTGAAACTGTTCAATCTGCTTTTGACGGAACTCGGTCCTCTTGTTCTGGCTCGTGGTATAATCCTGGAGCAAGTGGAGTTGAACAATCTGCTGCAAAGCCTCCCCGACCGGCCGGAAGATTCATTTTCCGGCACCGGGAAACTGCTCTTGACCGTTTATTTCGGAGATTGAAACTATGAATGTAACCGTAAAACTATTTGCTTCTTTTCGCGCCGGACGTTTCGATATCGAAACCGGGGACTACCCGGCAGGGACCACCGTGGCTGATGTGGCCGACAGCCTGAAGCTGCCGCGCACCGAGTTGGGAATCATGATGATTAACAACCGGCATGTCAAACTCGACCATGTACTTGCCGATGGCGACACACTGGCGCTCTTTCCGCTTCTGGGCGGTGGGTGATATGGAAACCCTGCCCATTTTCGTACGCGATCATGCTGATGGCCAGTTGCTCCCATGGAAGAACCAGGTC
>DATNCC010000039.1:0-2534 GCA_035571735.1 Dongiaceae bacterium
GGCTACAGTCGCGCCGTCAAGCCCGACCAGGCCGGCAAGTTCCTCTCCCTGAAAGGAGATATCGAGTCGATCGGCGAGTTTATCCGCCTCTATCTGACACGCTACGAGCGCTGGTCATCTCCGCTTTTCCTGGCCGGCGAAAGTTACGGCACAACACGCGCCGCAGGGCTGGCCGGTTATCTCTGCGAGCGCGGCATCGCCTTCAACGGCATCATCCTGGTTTCAACGGTGCTCAATTTTTCCACCGTCAGCTTCACAACCGGTAACGAACTCCCCTATGTCCTCTTTCTGCCGAGCTATGCCGCCACGGCCTGGTTTCATAAAAGGTTGCCCCCCGACCTGAGCCGTGACCTGGCGGCGACACTGCGGGAAGTTGAAAGCTGGGCAACGGGCGAGTATCTTCAGGCCCTCAACAAAGGGGACCGTCTGACTTCCGGGGAGCGGCAGGAGACCATCAGGCGGCTCGCCCGCTATACCGGTCTGGATGAACGTTACATCGACAACAGCAACCTGCGCATTGAGGCCAGGCGTTTTTCCAAGGAGCTGCTCCGCGAGCAGAAGAAAACGGTGGGGCGCTACGACAGCCGCCTGCGGGGTACCGATCTCTCTGTCACCGCCGACCTGCCGGAGTTCGATCCCAGCCTGGCCTCGGTGCGACCGCCGTTTACCGCCACATTCAACAACTACGTCCGCAGCGAGTTGGGGTACAAGACGGACCGGGAATATTTCATCCTGGGTGAAGGGGTCGACAAATGGGACTGGGAGACGAAAAATTCCTTCGTTGATACCAGCGAGGCGTTGCGCAGCGCCTTCAGCAAGAACCCTTACATGCGGCTGTTCGTGGCCTCCGGAACATACGACCTGGCCACCCCCTATCTGGGAACGGAGTACATCCTCAACCACCTGGGACTGGAGCAGGCGCAGCGGGAGAACATCACGACCGCTCGTTACGCGGCGGGTCACATGATGTATACCGACGCCGACGCCCGTGCCCGGCTGAATCGCGACATCGCCGCCTTCATACGCGCTGCGCTTCCTTCCCGCTGAACCCCGCCTCCTGGCGCCGGAGGAGGAATCGGAAAAGACGTACAAGGAGACTCATGAATCCGCTGAACTTTTTGAAAACCTTTTGGCGTATGCAGGAGCTGAGGAAACACGACCGGCGGCCGTTGGAGGAGACGCTGTCGATCCGCGACGCCGCCGTGAGCCGTCTCATCCGATTCTCCCGCGCAAGCTCCCCTTTTTACGCCGAATTCCATAAGGGCCTCGAAGAGGCGCCTCTGGCGGATCTGCCGATTCTGACCAAGGCGACCATGATGGAACGTTTCGACGACCTTGTGACCGAGCGCCGGATCAGGCTCGCCGATGTGGAACGCCACCTGGACCAGCTCCCCGCGCAGCTCTTTTATCTCGGGCGCTACCGGGTCTGTTCCACATCGGGAAGCACAGGCCGGCGCGGTTTTTTCCTCTTCGACCCGGATGAGTGGGCCACTGCCATCGCCTCCTTCCGGCGCACGGCCGCCTGGTGCGGCGTGGGCTATCCCCTGTTTTTCGCCCCCATGGCTGTGGTCACTTCCAGTGTGCCGTGGCACATGATGGCCCAGGCCGGGACTTCCTTGCGTCTGCCGTGGGTTCGTACGGAGCGCTTCGATGCAACAGAGACAATGGAATCATTGACGCTGCGGCTCAATGAGCTGCGTCCCCGCCTGATCACCACCTATCCCTCGGTGGGTCGGGCCCTGGCGAAGGAACAGCTTGAGGGGCGTCTAAAGATCGAGCCAGGCACCGTCTTCACCGGTTCCGAGGTCCTCACGCCGGCGGTGCGGTCGCTGATGGAGCGGGCCTGGGGCAGCGGACGTGTCTTTAATCGCTACGGCGCTACCGAGACCGGGAGCATCGCCGCCGAATGCGCCTCGCATCGCCTCCACCTGGCCGAGGACCTGCTGGTGGTGGAGGGGGTCGACCGGGAGAATCGGCCGGTACCGCCGGGGATCACTTCGGATAAGCTGCTGGTGACGGTTCTTTTCCGACGGACGCAACCGTTGATCCGTTACGAGATCTCCGACCGGATCGTTTTCGCAAGCAAAGTATGCGACTGCGGACTGCCCTGGAGGGTCCTGGAGCGGGTGGAAGGAAGGGATGAGGAGATGCTGCGGCTGCCTGCCACGGGAGGGGGAACACGGGAGGTCCACCCGGTGGTCTTCGAGGGGATTCTCGACAACCTCCCCACCGCCGGCTGGCAGGTCACGAGCGGCGGAAACGACGTGACAGTTCTCCTGGCCGGTGCCGACGGGATCGCCACGGATACCATCAGGGAGAAAATCCTTGCAGAACTGGAAAAACGCGGCATCGCTCCGGCGTCAGTGACGGTACGCAAGGTAGCGGAACTCTCCAGAACCGCCACAGGGAAGGCTGCGCACGTGCGGATGGCCAAGGAAAAGAGGTAATTCCAGTTCCAGTCCAAGGATGATATCAAGACGGTGTGCAACCCGCACCAGCAAAGGAGAACCGATGGGCACCACACCGACCCGAGA
>DATNCC010000040.1:0-4398 GCA_035571735.1 Dongiaceae bacterium
TTTGGGGGCGGCGCTCTGGGCGGGGTTTACAAGCTTGTGGAAATCGACGGCGAGCCCAAACTGAAGGTGACAGGCGATATTTCCAAGACGACCCTGCCGGGGAGAAAGAAACTCATCAGGATTGTGGAACCGGGTGGCGGCTTCATCCAGGATGTGGTCTGCCTGGATAACGAAGTGATCGGAGGTGGGGACACCGTGTATGATCCGGTAAATCCGCTGCGTCACACGACACTCCCTGCCGATATCCTGCTGGCGGAGTTTCGAGACGTGGTGATGGAGAACGGACGAAGCACGTTCAACGAAGAATCGTTGGAAATCATGGCCGAACGCTGCCAAAGAGAGTTGAAGAACCTGCCGAGCGGATGCTTGAGATTGATCAACCCCCACCGCTACAAGGTGTCCATTTCACATTCCTTGAACAGCCTGCGGGGGGAGTTGAGCGAACGGATTGAAAAGGGAGTGTCATGAGATGCTGCCTGGTTGCGGTCAACGGCCGTCGCCAGCCACATTGATGTAGCTGTCAAGTACCCCGAACAATTTCAGACAATCCACAGGTTTGCAGATTACATGGCAGGAACCGCTCTTCTCGAATTCGACAAGTCTTTCGACATCGGCGCTGCCGGAAATAAATACGATGACGGTATCCGGAGCAATGGACCTGATCGAACGTGCCATGCTGACCCCGTCGGAATCCAGGAGGTTGATGTCAGTCAGCACGATGGCTTGTCGATGCACATTAAATAGATCGAATCCCTCCCTGGCGGTTCCTGCGGAATAAACCGGCAGGGAGGAATAACGCGCATTGATGAATGTGCAGAGGATGTCGCGAACGACAGCATCATCTTCGACGTACAGCAATGAAATACCTGTCATGCTCAATCCAGACTCACATCCATATTCATTATTTCTGCTGATTTCTGCCCGGTCATCAATGGTCCGGGCGTTTGAGCCAGCTCAGTCGATCTGTTCGACCAGATAGTTTTGGACGCCCATCTGGGAAATCTGGTCGATCTGGGACTCGATCAGGTCGATATGCTTCTCTTCATCTTTCAGAATCGACTCAAGCAACTCACGACTGCCGTTGTCGCCGACTTCCACGGCCACACGGATGCTCTCGTTGTATCCGCGAATCGCAGCGACTTCGGCGGCATGATCGTTTGTGTGCATTTTCGGGACTTCGGTGCCGATATGAATCTTGTTTAAATCACTGACGATCGGAATTCCCTCCAGGAACAGGATACGAGCAATCAACTTCTCGGCATGTTTCATCTCCTCGATGGATCGCTTGAAAATCATTTCGTGAAGGCGTTTGTAGCTCCAGTTTTCGCACATTTCGGCATGGACGAAGTACTGGTTGATTGCCGTAAGCTCCTCTGCCAGCCGCATATTCAACTGCTTGATAATCTGCTCGTTCCCTTTCATGTTTCCCCCTTGTAAGTGTGTTTCTCGAATTGATCAAGCTATTTCCAGTGGATGCAGGTTACCGGACATACATCAATGGCCTGAAGCTGAATCTCCATTTCTGTTGCTCCGTTCGGATCAAAGCATTCCGCCTTGCCATTAGAGCTCATGTGGAATACGTCGGGAAGATTGTCGACGCAAAGTTCGCAACCGATGCACATATCCTGGTCAACAAATACCTCTTTTGCCATACTCTGTCCTCCTTTTTATCCGCAGTTCCGCACAGTCCCCGGTGATCGGACGAATGATGCCGTTTTTCAGACCTAAAAAGCAGCAGATGTGCCAAAAACGGAAAAAATAAAAATGTCAACAGAACAGCTGGTTAATAGTTTGTGCCTGCCAATCACCGCCTTCACTACCTGCAACAATTATTGCAGCTGCTTCATAAATAATGGTTACAGCCCTCCTTGATCCGGCACCGCAATAAATATTGCATCTGCAATCATTATTGCGCAGTCATCCGACGACAGGTAGATCCGAATGTATCCCGCTGGTGAACTCAAGTATCTGCTCGACTTTGACGGTAAATCTGGTCAGCACCTGGGGTGTCTCCGGCAATTTGACGACTGGATCATAACCATTGAGAAATGCCATGTCAGCACTCCTTATAACCGTTCCGAGCATCTGATACCCGTTACCGGTGCCCGGCAATACCGCCACAACCGATACATGGGTGTTACTGGCGATGTTCCGCAGAGTGGAAGGGCAAAACCAGTTTTCAAAGACCAGCAGGGAATCTCCGAAAATAGCGACCTGCTCCCCGATTGCCATGTGCGGCTGTCCGGCTGAATCTGTCGTAGCGACAAATATATAAGTAAGTTTTTGAATCAAGCTCCTTACCGGTTCAGTTATCATGAGACACCCTTCTTCAGTTTTTATTAGTCTCGATCAGGATTTCGCGGCTATGCCACTGCATGTTCATCGCAGAAATCGGGCCAATTTTAAAAAAATAAATACCAATAAAAGTCAACATGTTATAGCTAATAAGGCTGACAGACGTCCAGCGTTGTCTGAAACAAATATTGCAGTTGTTATGGTGGAGCAGAAGAAATTCACGCGCAAAGATATCCCTTTTGAACTGGCAGGTCACTTGAAGTATTCAGAGTGTATTGAACCGCTCATCGTAGCCATTCCAAACAACGACACCAGAGAGATAGTGAAACAGGCGATAAAAAACCATGCTGCAGAGGTTCCTTTTAACTGAAAAAAACGTCGCAGGTGAAGATAGACGCCGAACATCAGGCAGGTGATCAATGACCAGGTTTCCGTTGGATCCCACCCCCAGAAACGCCCCCAGGATTGGTGTGCCCAGATGGAGCCGGCCAGCATACCTATGGTCCAGAAAATAAAACCGAAACCGGCAAAGCGGTAACTGTAGACATCCAGCGTCTCAAGCGCCGGAAGTTGTTGCAGCCAACCGCTCTCCTTGCGTTTTTTCAGCAGGTAGAAAATTGCCAGCGCACATGCGATAATCAGCGTGGCGAGCGCTATCTTGTAGAGTCCGATATGGATAATGAGCCAGACACTGCGGAATGTGGCAGGCATGGTTCGAATTCCCGGGTTGTAAAACATGGAGAGTGCCAGCATCAGGAACGTGGCGGGAAAGGTCAGTACGCTGGCCGGCTTGATGCGCGGATAGACGTTGAGAAAAATAAAAAAACAGGCCATGATCGCCCAGGCATCGGAGGAGAGCACCTCGTTCGGGGCCATGTAGGGGCCATGACCCACTTCGGCCCACCATACGCCGATCACGCCGGTGTGCAGGGCCAGCCCGAATCCGGCTACCCGGTAACTGATCCGTTCGAAACGATCATTCCTGAAAATTACCCCGGCAACATTGGCGACCGTTGCCAGTACATAGACAATGACAACCGCCCAATTAGCCGCTATGAACAGCTCCAACGACAGTTTCATGGTGCGGTCTCCTTTTGCAGCGCTGTTGCCACTCCGTCCCGCTCATCTACAAAGAAATCTCTGAACGCGGCTGCCTTCCAGTACACCATATAGCAATCATCCAGCTGTCTGACCGCGATCAGTTCACGGGGTGGTGTGAGGTAGTGGATCAGTCCACCAAGCATGATAATGGCAAATCCGGCGAAGATCACCGGCATTCCTCTGATATCGACAATTATCAGCTTTGCCCACTTCTCAACACCAATCAGGCGTAGCCGGTATTCCCCCAGCATCCCTGAACTTCCAGAAGTAAAAGAAGTCCGTGCAATCTCCTTTTTCCCGTCTAGAAGGCGGATGGTGAGCTGCGGGTTGCTGCTGAACATCGACTTCTGGTCCGCATCTGCATAGTACTTTGCCGAAAACAGGTACGGCGACCATGACACCACAAAATCATCACTATAACCGGCTATTCTCAGGTTCACCGGTTGCTGAACCAATATTTTTTCAGTATGTGTGATCCCGGTCTTATCAGTAAACGTAACAGTGAATGCATCGCCATATTGTGACGCATGGTAGATTCGCAAACCACGATACCTGGATATCCTGTTTATTGATGCAGTAAGTGTATCGTTTCGTCCGGATTCATCCGTAAATGAAATATCCGAGGAGACCTCTGCCGGCTGATTTTTACTGCCAAAGCGCACACTGACTCTGTCGAGCCGGATAGTGCCCGGCAGCTTCAGCGGAGAAGACAACAGTCCATGCTCGGAAGCATACCACGGCTGCCGTTGATTGAGCTGCTCGCCTTCGACCATGACAAGTGCACCCTGCCGACCGGTCAATGACACATACAATGATGCCGTGATCACCAGTGTCATGCCGATATGCAGTAGCAGACTGCCGAAATAGCCCCAGGGATTTCTGACAAATTTAAACTTTCCATCAGTACCGGTCTGAATAACGCGATAGCGATGGGAGCGGGCAACGGAACGAAGATGCTGTTCGGTTATCCCCGCAGCCACCTCGTCCGCGGAAGCCATGCCG
>DATNCC010000041.1:0-4031 GCA_035571735.1 Dongiaceae bacterium
TCAGATATTCCACATCCTGTTCTGTCTGAGAATTCATGCAGGACTCCTGTGAGTTCCCGGCTCACTCCATGCCGAAAACCAGCTTGAGCGCTTTTTGAACCAGCGCAAGTTCCCTGGTGGTGATTGCGCCTATCTTATGAACCAGGCGCGAATCGGAAAGACACCTTACCTGGAAGAGATCGATGGCGGATGGCTTGGTCAATCCATTGCAGCTGTCAGGCTCCAGACAGAGCATCCAGGGGACATCGCGGTAGCGCGCTTTCAGATCGGCAAGCGGAGCGATGACCTTGAGAGGCAGGCCCCCGATGGCGTCGTCATTCAGAATGACGCAGGGTCTGGTTTTACGGATCTCGGCGCCAAGCGTCGGGTCAAGATTGACCAGCCAGATTTCCCCCTGTCTCACACAAACTCCTCAGCATCAAGAACGGTAAGCGCAGTAAGCTCCTTATCAGCGCGGTACTCCTCCGCCATCTCCGCAACGATCAGCTTCAGCCGTTCCCGCCGCTGCTCGGCAAGAAAACGCTCCAACGCCAACTTGTACAGTTCGGAACGGGATACTTTCAACTCGGCCGAACAGCTGTCGGCCTCGCTGGCAAGCTCGTGAGGCACGGAAATTGTTACCCGCTCAACAGAACGATTCGCAGTAAGCATCAGATTACACCTCCGTGTTATGCATTATAATCATACTATCAGTGAGCAACACAATGTGCAAGAGATGAATTCCAGCTTTGTATCTGGCTTTGCAGCGGGTTGTGGATATTGGGAAGGGCTCTGCATGACCTGGAACAGCCCTTCAACAAAATGAATGGTACGCAGAAAAACCGGTAACTGAGGCTCCAGCGAGGCGGGAGAAGGGAAAGGCAATGCTGCTGGTCTGCCCCAGCGGAATGATCCGCCGCCAGTAGAGGTCGAACAGCTCGTTCAGCTCCACCGGATCGCCGCTGACGGCGAACCTTACGAAGCAGGAACCGCCTTGTCCGGCTGGATGGTCATTTTCAATCCCATGCCGTGAAGTATGGAAAACAGGTTTGACAGGGCCGGATTGCCACGGGGAGAAAGCATACGGTACAGGCTCTCTCTCTTAAGGTGCGCCTTTTCAGCAACAGCGGCCATGCCCCCCTCTGCCTCGGCAATATTGCGAAGCGCTAAAAGCAAGGCGTCCTTATCTTCTTCTTCGATGACGGCATTAAGGTATCCGGCAGCGTTCTCCGGGTCTTTAAGCCACTCAATATGTTCCGCATGATAATCACCGGTTTTTCTTGCCATTGCTAGTCCTCCTTTTGCCGTTTCCAGTAAGCTTTTGCCGTTTCAATATCCTTGTGCTGGGTTGACTTGTCACCGCCTATGAGCAACAGCACAACAGTTTTTCCATTCATTGCGTAGTAAACGCGATAGCCCGGGCCGTGATCAATCTTCAACTCACTTACGCCAGCCCCTATCGGTTTTGCCGTCCCGAAATTACCAAGTTCCACGCGGTCAAGGCGGGCACGTATCCGGTATACGGCCACCTTGTCACGGAGCAAATAAAGCCACTCCAGAAAAGGGACTTTGCCGTTATCGTCGAGGTAGTATTCAAGTCGGTAGGAGTTTCAACCATGGCAAATTGTAGATTATATGTTACAGAGTGTCAAGCGGTTGGATATAATCTTGTACTGTGCAGGAAAGAGTTGACATGAATTAAATAAATTGTCCCCGGAACTCCACTGAGAGCCCTCTTTGCCGGTTTGGATTTGAGACCGGAATCAGACTCAGGCAACTTTCTTGAGCCTTTCCGACACCCAGACCTTGATGATGGACTGCCGGGGCACCCCGAGGCGCTTTGCTTCCCTGTCCAGCTGGTGAATCATCCATAACGGGAAATCGACATTCACCCGTTTCTGTTCCTGCTCGGGTCGATGGGCCTTGGAGACATCGAGATATTTGGAAATATCCTCGTTGTCATCGAATTTTTTATCAAATTCTTTAGCTTTCATAGATATCGACCTCCTCCTTCCTTGACCTGCGTACCGAGATTATTCTAACACTCTCGCCCCGGTAAGTGATAACCCCTGACCAGTGCTTGCCGTTAATTTTCCCTATTACCAGATACCTTGGCTCATCAGCCGTCATTACCGGGATCTCGATGTAGTCAAGGTCATTCCACAGCGCCTGCGCCTCGCGGAAATCGATCCCGTGCTTCAGTTTGTTGGCGGCGCTTTTTTCAGGATCGTACTCAAAGTTCATGGTATAAATATTATACCTTCAGTCATTCAGAAGGCAAATCCTTTTCTTCGTGGTTTGGTATTCAGGCAGGTCTAAGGGGGAAAAGTCAAGCTGATCATGTCATCATGGCTTGATACACCGGCTTGCCGTCCACCATGACGTCAGTCACGGCATTGCCGCGGGTGCTGGCGACGACCAGGGTCTTGCCGGAGGCCGAAGGGGTCGGCTTTTCCAGCTCCAAATGTCATTTATGGGTAAATGGGCCTTGCCCCACAACTATGGGTATGTTATGTTCATGACAGGAGGTATCCACCATGTTACTGCAAACAGATGCCAGAAGGCGCATAACGCTGCCGCCTTCTGTCGGGATAAAACCAGGCGATGCCATTGATCTCCAAATTATGGACGATGGAAGGATCATGCTGACCCCCGTAGAACCGATTCCAAAACATCAGCTCTGGGCATGGACTGCAGAGGCCAAGCAGGCCATCAGCGCATCACTGAATGACTCTCGTCCATCCATTGAAGTGGCCACAGCAGAACAGGCGGCGGGTGTTGCCAAGAGATGGACTGATGAGAGTTGAGATCCGCCCGGCATTCGATGAGGCAGTCATGGGAGCGGAGTTGCCGATCCGCAAGGCAGCGGCGAAAATGCTGCAGCTTCTCCAATCGTTTGACTTGCCGCAGTTATGGGCTCATCGCGGGCTGAATTTTGAAAAGCTGCATGGAATGATCGAACCGGCAACGGGACAGCAGCTCTATTCGCTGCGTGTGACAGGCAGCACCCGCGCAGTCAGTTGTCTCGTCAAAGGGCCGACGATAGTCCTGGTAAGTCTGCATGTGCAACATGATGAGGCGTACAAGCGGAAGTAGCGCTACGGCAATTCTGCTGCAGGAAGTTGATGAAATCCGTATTATGTTCCCGATTTTCCCTGGGTTGTTTCTAATCCGCCTTTTCCGCCTTGATCTGCGGCAAAAAGTTTGTGTCGGTCATTGCCGTACCCGGATGCGGCACCAGTTCGCGGAACGGTTCCCGGTCGAGACGAGTTTGTTGTTCTTGATTTCTACGGTCATGGGCATTGGGGAGTCCTTTAAATTGCTTTGACTGCTTCCGATTCCGACTGTATACTTGCTGTCAATACTGGAACTATTTCAGGTAGTTCTGTTCTTTCACGAGGTGTATTATGGGACTTCCCGCTGAAAAGATCATTACCGAAGCGCTGCAGCTCCCCACCACGTTGCGTGCTCTCGTTGCCGAACGCCTGATCGAAAGCCTTGACGTGGACGAATCGGGGGGAATTTCGCCGCAATGGCAGGAAGAGGTTGTCAGGCGCTGCCACGAAATCGATGCACAGATGGCAGAGCTGATCCCGGCTGCAACCGTCTTGGCACGAGCCTACTCTGCACTTAAATGACACCTGTTCTCTTTCATCCCCAGGCCGAAACCGAACTGATCGCCGCCGCCTCTTATTACGATGGTCAACAGGAAGATCTGGGTAAACGATTCCTCTCAGCTCTTGAAGACGGCATCTCACGAATTAAAATCAATCCTCACCTTTTCCCTCTGATGGTTGACGATGTCAGACGCTGTCTGGTTCGCACCTTCCCCTTCGGCATTCTCTTCCGTTATCGGAACAAACGGATTGAGATCATCGCCATCATGCGCTTGAAGAAAAACCCGGGTTATTGGCAAGAAAGGCTGTAAATTCACGGTTTGATATAAGCGTTCAACCCGATGGTGACCGGCTTGCCGTCCACCATGACGTCAGTCACGGCATTGCCGCGGGTGCTGGCTACGACCAGGGTCCTGCCGGAAGCCTAAGGGGTCG
>DATNCC010000042.1:0-10014 GCA_035571735.1 Dongiaceae bacterium
CAAACCTTACCGGCAGTACCGACACCTTCGGCTACAGCTTTACCTATCACAACAACGGCAGGCTGAAGAGCGTCACCGACTCGGCAGGCAGAACGATCAGCTACGACGAATACACCGGCAACGGGCAGCTCAAAATAGGTAATCTACTTCCCCGCCACGGCCGACCAGCGGATCTTCACCTACGACTACGACGCGGGTCGCCCCGCGCACATCTACTCTCCGGCAGGCACCTTTACCTTTGCCTATGACGAGCGGGGCCGCCGCAGCCAGCTGAAATACCCCAACAACACCCAGGCCGACTACGGCTACGACGACCTGGACCGGCTCACGAGCCTCAACCACAGCGTAACCAACGGCGCATCGATCGTTGCCAACGGCTACCCCGACCACGATCAGGTCGGCAACATCAAGAGCCGCACCGGCGCAAATCCGGCCACCTATCTCTACGACGAACTCTATCGCCTCAAAGAAGCCGGAACCGCCAGGGGCACCGAGAAGTACGACTACGACGACGTCGGCAACCGCAGCAAGGGCCCCGGCCCCAAAGATATAAAATACCAATACGACGCCGCCAACCGGCAGGCCATGGGTAAAATGTTCGGGCACGATTACGACAACGCCGGCAACCAGATCAGCAGAACCACAGCAAACGCGGACAAAAGCTGGATCTACAGTTGGGATTACGAGAATAGACTCATCAAGAGTGAGCAGACAAAAGGAACAGAAAAGCGGACAACAACCTTCAATTACGATCCGTTCGGCAGGAGGATAGAGAAACAGCTGACGACCATCATCAAGGGGGTCACAAAAACAACAACATGGACTTATGTTTATGACGGTGACAACATAGCCCTGGAAATTTTCACAAAGACAGATGCAACGACGGAAAAAACCTGGTACACACAAGGCATGGGTGTTGATGAGCATCTGGCACTGGAAAGAAACGGCCAGAATTATTACTATCATGCCGACCATCTGGGCAGCATCACCGCCATTACCGACAACAGCAGGAACGTGGTGCAGACTTACAGCTATGACTCTTTCGGAGTGCCGAGGCAGACGACGAGCTTCCGCAACAGTTACCAGTTCACCGGAAGAGAGTGGGACAAGGAGACCGGGCTTTACTATTACCGCGCCCGGTACTATGACCCGATGGAGGGTAGGTTCATCCAAAAGGACCCCATCGGTTTTGCGGGAGGCGATGTGAACGTGTACCGATATGCACTTGGCAACCCTCTCAGATATATAGACCCGTTCGGGCTGGACGTGCGGATTGTTATCGGTAACAGGACATATTAGTGTTGCTGGAACAATTGCTGTTACAAGTGACCAAGTGCCAACAACCTTTTACGGTTACACTATGGAGAACGCACACGCTGGCGATAAAGGGAATAAACCGCCAATTCCAGCTGGAACGTATGATGCTACTATACGTACTGACCACACCCCAAATCGGGTTGAGCTACAAGAAGTCCCTGGGTACAAAAATATTCAAATTCACAACGGGAGTTATCCTAGAAATTATAAAGGGTGTTTCGGAGCTGGTACCACCCATAAAACTGATTTCCTAGGAGGGACTGTAAACGCTGTAAACAAAATTAACAATATTATAGGCGCCGATGGCTCCGGAAATATTACAGTGCTTTTGGACCAATACAGTAACAGGAGCTCGTATGATTGACATTTTTAAACTGAAAATGAGATGGATAATTCTACTCTTGATTTTTATTGTTGCAGTAAGTTTGATAGCTTTGCCTGTGCTGGCATATAATAAATCTAATCTGGAGTGTTCTAACAATGTTGAAGCATTTTTTAGTAAACCGACAATGGCCACGTTTAGCACGTTGTCAAGTTCTTCAAGGGATTGTTGGTACATCGTACAGTCTAATTTGAACCTGAATAAATTAATAACCCTTACCAGTAAAGGAAATAAATGGGCTGCTGAATACATGGTAGCTCATTTGCAAAACCTGGATGGAGGGAATTTAGAAGATTCTTTGATAGGTTTAGGACAGTTCGGTGAACATTGTATTGAATGCCTACTTGAGCTTGAGAAGTTTAATAAACTTTATAAGGCACAGTTAAATGACGCTTTGACAATGTTACCGCTAGCATTAAGTGATAAGCCTAATGCTCAACTGAAATTATTGAAGTTGAGGAGGTCCAAGGTGGTGCACGTGAGACGAGAGGACTTAATAGAACAAAAAGCTTTCGCCATAAAGGCCATTGATGATTTTATCTCAGAAATAAGTTCTAAAAATCAATAAGACCATTATAGGAACCGGCTATGGGGACGTACTTAAAAACTTTACTAGCACCCTAAGCCTTGCTATTGTTATTCCCATGCCACGAGCCTCTCGAATTGATATACCGAACCTGCTCCAACACGTAATCGTGCGGGGTATTGAAAAACGCGATATTTTTACCAGCGACAACGACCGCCTTGATTTTGTCAGGCGCTTTTCAAAACTCCTCGAATCGACCGGCACAGAATGCCTTGCCTGGTCACTGATGTCGAACCACTTCCACTTGCTGTTACGCACTGCCGACATCCCCCTTTCAAGGTTCATGAGGAGATTGCTTACCGGCTATGCCGTCACATTTAATCTCCGTCATAAACGCACCGGCCATCTTTTTCAGAACCGCTACAAATCTATTGTCTGTGATGAGGAAGAATACCTTCTTGAACTGGTTCGCTACATCCATCTGAACCCGTTGCGGGCCGGACTGGTCTCCACACTTGACGACCTCGACAGCTACCCTTGGTGTGGGCACTCTGTCCTTATGAAAAGAAACGAACTGCCTGGACAGGAAACAGCTGATATTCTCTCACGATTCGCAAAGACCGTATCTGCTGCCAGTAAACGCTACCACTCATTCATCAATGACGGCATTGCAATGGGCCGCAGAAATGATCTGGTCGGCCTTCTCCGAGCCGGCGAGTTGCCTGATGGTGAATTTAAGGATAGCCGGGTGCTGGGTGGAGGGGATTTTGTCGAACAGATTCTACTGCATACCGAAAATGAATGTTCCCCAAAAACACACACCCTCGACCAGATCGTCGAAATCGTCCTTGGCATGTTCGAAATACCTCAAGCGGAACTGATGTCGCGGAAACGGTCGATACAATTGGCTGACGCGCGAAGCATCATCTGCCATGCCGCTTACCTTTCCGGGCACTTGGGAGTAGATATAGCCCGTCGACTTAACATCTCAGGGCCAGGCGTAACTGCTGCAGCCAGGCGAGGGAAAGACCTTATCGAAAACTTTCCACAACTGCTTACGCTTGTCAGCTGAGGTTGCTGGTAAAGTTTTTAAGAACGTCCCCTTGGGTGTACGTATTTCCTGGCGCAAATAACTGTTAGAAGTTTATATAATGCTATTCCAAACATATATTCAGGTATTCGAAACCAGATAAGAAGACACAACAATTGTAATTAATATTTGGAGGCAAAGTGATTAATTTTTTACTGTCATTATCAATTTCCTCAGGAGCGCTTATTATTTCAATAGCATCGGTAACAATATCATTGTTGATAGGCAATAATACTAATAAAACAATTAAAAAAATAACAACATTATTAATACCTTTCGTATTATCAAATGTACTTTATTGGGCACCAGTAATTATAGGAAGAGACGCTTTGGAATATATTGCTTGGGCTGGGTTATTTATTATTCCATGGACAATAGCAGGGACATTATCAGTTTGTTCTGTTCGTCACATCATAAACATCTGGCAAAAACGTCAGGATTAAAATAGGTAAAGGCTAACGTAAAGGCTAACGGGGACGTACTTAAAAACTTTACTAAAGCCCTGGGTTCAGCTATTTTTGTCCCATGCCACGAGCCTCTCGAATTGACATACCGAACCTGCTCCAACACGTAATCGTGCAGGGTATTGAAAAACGCGATATTTTTACCAGCGACAACGACCGCCTTGATTTCGTCAGGCGCTTTTCAAAACTCCTCGAATCGACCGGCACACGCTTGTATGGATTTTGAAATTCATTATCTTTATGGTATGATTTTCCCATGGAATGAACCATGAGATGGTGAAGTGCTTAAAGCTTCATTCCGGGAAGGAGGAATCGTCATGCAAAAGGGATTATCTTATTATGTTTCGGGCCTTTTCTTCGGAGCGCTCCTAAGTGTGTGCCCTTCCGTGTCCGCGGCGGCACAGGGTGTTTTGACCGAGCGGCAGATATCGCTCGCCCTGGCAAGTGAGGCCGCCGAGGCGGCGGTAGCGCAGTGCCGTGCCGACGGGTTCCGGGTAACAGCGACCGTGGTGGACCGCAGCGGGAGGATCAAGGCCGTCTTGCGCGATGACGGCACCGGGCCGCATACACTCGACACCAGCCTGCGGAAGGCGTTCACATCCGCATCGTTACGCATCAGCAGCGCCGAGTTCGCAAAGCGCGTCGATACTGTTCCGGCGGCGGCGCACCTCAAGGACATCAAGGGTGTCATCGCCCTGGCAGGGGGCTTGCCCATAAGGTCCGGTGACGAAGTGATCGGCGCCATCGGCGTCGGCGGCGCCCCGGGAGGCGACAAGGACGAAGCGTGCGCACAGGCGGGCATCAACAAAATCGCCGAGCGGCTAAAGTAGATTTTGGTAAAGAGGGGCCTTTTTGAATCAGGGATGCGGATGGTGAAGGGCGTTGATATGGGTTGCCGTCTCCCGCTCCAGCAGGCAGCCGGTGCGGAGATCGGTGTCTTCGGCGGCGTTGACGAGCCGCTTTGCCGCGGAAAGAGCGGTCAGGGGGTGGCTGGCGATCCGCTCCGCAAATGAGGACACCTGCTGCCAGAATTCATTTTCGCGGTACACCCGGTCAACCAGCCCCATCTGTAGCGCCTCTGCGGCGCTGTAGATCTCCGAGGTCATGAAAATTTCCCGCGCATAATTCTTGCCGACGATGCGGGGCAGCTTGTGGGTTCCGCAGAATCCGGTGATGATGCCGAGCTTCGCCCCGGAATGCCCGATTTTCAATCCTTCCGAGGCGATGCGGATATCGCATGACATGGCCAGATCACATCCCCCCCCCATGGTGATGCCGTTCAGGGCGGCGATGACCGGTTTGGGACAGGACTCGATCTGGTCGAACAGGGATTGGCCGAGTTCGGCAAAGTGGAAGGCGTCGTTTGGAGAGAAATGCACCATCTGGCCGATGTCGGCCCCGGCGGCAAAGGATTCTCCCGGATAACCGCTGAGAATGATGGCATTCGCCGCCGTGTCATCCTCCAGTTGCGCAAAAGCGCGTTTCAGTTCACGGATGGTGGTAACGGAGAGCTTGTTGAAGCGTGAACCGGCGCCGAGAAGAATATACCCGACCCGGTTCATGACTTCTATGCGCAGCTTGCTGTATGGCATCAGGCCCGGGGTCGGACGTTGTTTTTCACCCAGGCAACGATATCTTCCGTCGATGTGCCGGGGGTAAATACTTCGCAGATCCCGGCGGCTTTCAGCCCCGGAATATCGTCCTCGGGGATGACGCCGCCGCCGAACACCTTGATGTCGTCGGCCCCTTTTTCCTTGAAGAGCAGCGTAACCTTCGGGAGCAGGGTGTTGTGGGCGCCGGACAGTATCGAGAGCCCGACGCAGTCTACGTCCTCCTGGATGGCGGCCGAGACGATTTGCTCGGGGGTCTGGTGCAAACCGGTGTAGATGACCTCGAAACCGGCGTCGCGAAAGGCGCGGGCGATTATCTTGGCGCCGCGATCGTGGCCGTCCAGCCCCGGTTTTCCGACCAATACGCGTAATGTTCTTTCAGCCATGTCCAATTACCTCCGGTATGTATAATGGTTAAACTGGTCTTGTTTTTTAACGAATCCGCATAAAGCTCCAGCTGGCAGGCGCGCGAAATTTGAGGAGTGAGGCGTACCCTCGCGGTACGCCGCAGCGACGAAAATGAGAGCAACGAACCAGATGGACTTTTTCCGGATTCGTCTTACATCTCGATGCCGGTTCTGGCCGGAACTCCCGCCTTGTAGTAATGCTTGATCTCCCGCATCTCGGTCACGAGATCGGCGGCTTCGATCACCCGCTCAGCGGCGTTGCGCCCGGTCAGGACCAGTTCGGTCTTTTCCGGCTTGACGCTTATCAGTTGCAATACCTGCTCGACATCGATCAGGCCGAAGCCGGTGGCGCCGTTGATTTCGTCGCAGATAAAAAGGTCGTATTCACCGGAGGCCAACAGCTCTTTCGCCTGGGCAAAGGCTTCCTGGGCGATACGCCGGTCTTCGGTGATGTCGTTGGTGTTGACCCACCCAGGCCTGCCGGTCTGGATGATTGTCAAAAGCGGCGCCAGCTTTTCGGCGGCAAGATGTTCGCCGTAGCGGCCCCCCCCCTTGATGAACTGGAATACGCAGACCTTGAGGCCGCGCCCGACCGCCCGCAGCGCAAGTCCAAGCGAGGCGGTCGTTTTTCCCTTGCCGTTGCCGGTATAGACCTGAACGCACCCCTGTTCCAATGACATGGCTATTCCCCTTTAAACTGCGGCTGTCGCTTGTCCAGAAAGGCCTGCATCCCCTCACGCTGGTCGAAACTGGAAAAACAAAGGGCGAACGCATCCCGCTCCAGCATGCAGGCGGTGTGCAGGTCGATATCGTAACCGGCATTGACAACCTCGCCGCCGATGCGGATGGCGTTCGGGCTGCGGGTGCAGATATGCTCCAGCAGCTTTTCTGCCTGCGTCAAGGCTTCTCCCTCTGGATAGAGACGGTTTATCAGGCCGATCCGGTGGGCTTCTTCGGCGTCAATCGGATCGCCGCTGTAGATCAGCTCTTTTGCCTTTGATTTGCCAACCAGCCGGGCCAGGCGCTGACTGCCGCCGCAGAAGGGAATCAGTCCCGAGGCAATGCCCGGAAGTCCAAAGCCGGCCGATCTCGATGCCACGATAAAATCGCAGGCCAGGGCGACTTCCAGCCCCAATCCGGAGCATTCACCTTCGATAGCGGTGATGCAGGGCTTGCCGGTTTTTTCAAGGCTGAACATGACCTGCTGGCCGAAGCCGGACAACGCTGCCGCATCGTTGGCCGAGACGCGGCCTTCTGCGGCGCAGATGCAGAATCCGCTCGCTGAACCGGTCAGAATGACCCCCTTGACGTCATGTTTGCCCGCGAGAGCTGCTGTATGGCGCCTGATACCCTCCAGCAGCTCTCTGGATGAGGCGGACCGGTTTCCGGAAATAGTCAGGACGGCTATGCCGCTTGGCTTCGGTTGGATCGTGCAAAGTCTTTCTGGCACAGTGCTGTTCCCGTTTGCAGGTGGAGTGAAATTTGCGGCGCGACTATAGCAATTCAACCGTATACGGTCAAGAAAAGCTTTGGCGGGTTTCATCGGCAGTATTAATCTATTGCCAATTGCAAAAATGGAGCTATTCTGTCACATTGGAAATTTTCAAGGGAGAACTGACAATGCACCTGCCAACCATCGTCCGTCGTAACGCTCACGCTTCCCAAATAGCCGCAGAAGAAAACGCCGCCTGGCTTCAGAAACATATGAGCCCCTATTTTTTTCAGGCCATGGCCGACGAAGAGGAAGCCCTGGCGCTGCTGGCCAGAGAGATGGGGTGCCTGCAGCATAACAGGCATCTGATTCTGACCGACCAGGAGAAACGGCTGGTAATAGCCTGCGTCGATCGTCCCGGTTCGCTCTATGCGATGCTGCGCCAGGTTGGGGAGCGCGAGATCTCCTATGCCATGTTTTCCCACTCCAATGCCGACATGCCGGGCCTTGAAAATGAAATCGAAATTCAGCGCCTGGAGTTCGATCGCCGCAAGAACGATGAGATAGACCTGAAGCGGGAGGTTGATATCCCTTCGGTACTGGTGAGCAAGGTGCGGGCAGAACTGCGCTCTTCTTTCCCTGAATTTGACATGAAAAAACTTGATCGGCTGCTGAAAATATTCTGGCTGAACAACGAGAATTATATCCGGATGTCTTCTCCGGCGCGGATTGCCTATCTGGTCTGGCTGTTCGACAGCGGTAACGCTTCGGGGGGGCTGTTCCTTGATATCACCCGGGTAGTCCGTGACGGGCGCAGCGAGACGCGCGTGCTGTTTGCCGTTGGCAACCCTCCGCAGGAAGAGTTCCTGCTACAGATACTTGAAGTATTCAACCGTCTGGAAATCGGGATCCGGAGGGCCTATTGCCAGACCATCTCAAACGGCGTCCATCCCTACTTCCTCGGTTCATTTTACGTTACCACCCGTCAGGGCGATGACATCTCTCCCGGTAGCCCGGCGGCCGAGCGTCTGAAACGGGAGCTCTGTACGACGCAGATCCTGGCCACGTCATCACCGGCGTATCTCCAGTATGTTGTCGAGGGGCATCTTTCCGGGGAAGATGCTGCACTGGTCAACGCCTTCATAGCTTTCTGCCACACCAGTCTTGCCCACGGCCAACCGGAGCGTTACGGCCTTGAGGATGTCCAGAGTGCGTTTTATGCCCATCCCGAGATGGCTCAGCTCCTGCTCCGTCTGTTCCGGTTGCGCTTCGATCCCGATCTGGGCGAGCGGGGGAATCTCTATACTGCTGCCCTGATCGAAGTTCAGGATGCCGTGGAAGGGTACAACACCGGCCATCGCTGGCTGGACGACAACCGGCGTGCCGTTTATCGCTGCTGTCTGCTGCTGGTTACCCACACCTTGAAGAGCAACTTTTTCGTGGTCGAGAAACAGGCGCTGGCCTTCCGGCTCGACCCGGGGTATCTGCGGCTGCTTGGCCATGAATTCACCGCGGATCTTCCGGAGACGCTCCCCTTCCGCGTCACTTTTTTCTTCAGCCGTTTCGGCGCCGGATATCATGTCGGATTCTCGGATATCGCCCGTGGCGGCTGGCGAACCGTTATCGCCCGCAGCGCCGATGATTACATTACTTCGGTCAATACCATCTTCCGCGAGGTGTATGTCCTGGCCAACACCCAGCAGCTGAAGAACAAGGACATCTATGAGGGGGGCTCAAAGCTGGCGGTCGTTCTGGATGCATCCGATCTGGAACAGGTCGGGAGCGAGGCCGAGAATTTCCGGCTCTACAAGCTTCAATACGGGATTGCCAACGCCTTTCTGGATATTTTCATCACCGAAAACGGGAAAGCCAGAGACCGGAGGGTAGTGGACTACTACGGTGACGACGAGCCGATCGAGATCGGCCCGGACGAGAACATGCACGACGGCATGATCGAGGCGATCGCCGCCCTGTCGAAAAGGCGCGGCTATATTCTCGGCGTCGGCATCATGTCCAGCAAGCACTTCGGTATCAACCACAAGGAATACGGAGTCACCTCAACCGGTGTCGTGACTTTTGCGGAAATAACCATGGCCGAAGCGGCCGGGATCGATATTCGTCGCGACCGGTTCTCACTCAAGATGACCGGCGGCCCGAACGGCGACGTTGCCGGTAATGCGCTGCGCATCATGATGGAACGCTGTCCCGGTGTGCAGATCCGCCTGATTCTGGACGGCACGGCGGCACTGTACGATCCGAACGGTATCAACCATGACGAAATACGTCGTATCGTGCTGGCATCCGACCTCGATGCCTTTAACCCCGAGTTTCTTGGAGAAGGCGGCTTTATCGTCTACCGGACCGGCCGGCGCGTGGAAGGTTTGAAGGAATCGCATCGCAGGGTCGAGCGCATCGCTGACGGACTTGTTGAGGAGTGGCTTGATATAGATGATTTTAACCGCCTCTATAACAGCCTGGTTTTTTCGGTCAAGGCCGATCTCTTCATCCCGGCCGGCGGTCGGCCGGAGACGATTGACGGCCAGAACTGGCGGTCGTTTCTGGGTGAAAACGGGGTGCCGTCATCGGGTGTCATCATAGAAGGCGCCAACTCTTATATCACCCCCGAGGCACGGGTTATGCTGCAAAAGAGCGGTGTGGTGCTGATGCGTGACGCCTCTGCCAACAAATGCGGGGTCATTTCGTCATCCTACGAGATTATCGCCAACCTGCTGCTGACAGAGCGTGAATTCATGGAGCAGAAGGAACGTTATGTCGGTGATGTGCTG
>DATNCC010000043.1:0-38901 GCA_035571735.1 Dongiaceae bacterium
TTCGGGTGCTGCCGGAGGCGTGCTGACTTCCCCGCCCTGTGCCTGGTCATGGGTCCCATCGTCGATTGCACCTTCCGCAACGCTGTCTGTTTGGACGGTCTTCCGGTTGTCGGTATCCATGGCCGGTGCGGCGTCAGCACCCGACTTTGCCAGGTCTACCATCGCTGCCTGCAAGGGGGTGACCGGCGCGGCAAAATTGTAGTTCCCGAATCTTCCCAGTGAAACCAGTACAAGCAGGTGCACCAGAACGGATAACCCAAAATAGACGGTCAATTTCCGGATTTTTTCAGTTTGTGTGCTCATCAGTCCCGAAAAATTGAATTAAATAGGCGCAATGCTTCCGCGTGAATGTTGATTCTATCAGACAATCCCTTTCCGGACCACAAAAAACCCCCATATAGCCGCGGCAGATCGGGTTCGCATGCAAAGCACACAAAAAAACCGGCACCTGAGTGCCGGCCTTAATTTCATGTTCAGCAGGGTGGAGAGGGGGAAGCCCCCTCTCCATGGATATTAAATATTAGTAGGTAACCGGACGGTTGATCCGCTTGACGACACCGTGGTCGCCGGCGCCCTGTGTTGCATTATGGTCATCGCAGCCACCCCAGGTCTCGAATGCTTCGGGGATGGTTTTGCCGCCGTCAACAGACAGGCCTTTCTGGCCAAAAGTTGCAGCAGTTGGGTTGGTGTCGCCCAGGGTGTAGCAGCCGGCACCGGCAAATTGTGCTGATCCGTCTGATGGTCTCCGCTTGGATTCCACCTGTTCCCAGTTGGTGACGTTGCTGACGCCGCCAGTGGTGTAGGTGTATGTTTGGTCGGGACCGGCGGTATTGCGGGTGTTGGTGACCGGAGCGGAAGTATTACCGCCGGTAATGCCGCCCAGGGTGCCCGGTACGTACTTGGTGTTGCCGAGGCCTGGGAGGAAGCGCCGCATGGTCTGAGTGTTGCCCATGCCGTCGATGTAGGTGTTGATCTTGGAGCCGTGGATGCCGCCGTAGCCGTTTTCAAGCCCGGAGTTGTGGCAGTTGAGGCACTGGATTCCCAAGACATTGCCGAAGTCGGGATTTACTTCGGCTACGGTGGGCCTGTTCGCATTGTTGAGCGGGAAGCCTGGCGCAAAGGCCGGAATTCCGGCACCCTTGGCTACCGGGCCCATGAAGCGGCTCAGGAACTGTGTACCGTCAGTTGCCGTACCGGTGGTGTAGCCATTGAACGGAATGGTGTTGGCCTGGCTGTTGCATCGGCCGGAAGCATCATATTCGCCGGCGTGTGGGCCGGTTGAACCGGTAGCGGAATAGACGCTGCCGTACCTGCTGTAGGAATGGCAGTTGTAGCATACCAGGTTGGCGGCACCCGGATTGTTTTGAATAACGACGCCACCGACTACGGTATAGGCATCCTGAGCGTGGCGCTCGTCGGTGCCTTTGTCGTTGCGCAGCAGGTACTCGTTGTTGGAGCCGTGAGCGCCGATAGCTGCTGAAGTAGGAGCGCCGGCAGCATTAACGGAAGATCCGACTTTCCACTGACCTACAGTGTGACAGTCGCCGCAGTGGAGAGTTGAGTCATCGCCGAGTGATGCGGAACCGGTACGAGGAGCTGCTTCGCCGTTGGCGTTGGCAAGAGGAACGTAGAGAGCGTTGAATGCTCTGTTGGTTGATTCCACCGCTCCGCTAGCGGCGTTGACAGAGTCATAAATGGTGGAACGTTTGCCCCAGAGGACAGCGGAAGAGTTGGCAGCAAACGCTGCAGGTTCAGCAATCCGGCGAGCAGCACCAACAGTTCTGGTACGGCCAGTGTATTTCGGGCCTTTTACGGCGTGGTGCGAGTTGTTGGTTGTGTTGAACTGGCTGCTTGCATCAACAACGGCCGGACGCTGCATCTTGTCGTAACGGTTGGAGATGGTATCGCCGAACGGGTTGCTTGCGGATGCGGTTTTACCGGCCGCAGCAATACCATTGCTGTTGATGAATGCCTGGATCTGGGCGCTCACCGGTGAAGTTGCACCGTTATCGTCATGGCAGCTCATGCAGAAGTTATCCATGTTGCTGTGGTTCGGCGCAGCCGGATCCCACTGTATGTCGGCATCATTATCGACATTACGCAGATGGACTTTGGCATCACGCATATGTTTGGTTGTATCGACAACGATTTTTCCATCTACTGCCTTACCTTCCAGATGGCAGGCTGCGCAATGGGCATCGTTAAGCGTTACGCCGGTTACGTGATGTGACCATTTGGTAAACTCGACTGTGATCGCACGTACGCCATTGTTGTCATTGACATAGTTGCCTCTTTCAGTTCTATCCTGCGGGAAAGCGTGGCAGGCTACGCAGCTGCCGCCGACAAAGTGCCCCAGGGGGTTATGAGGATTGTGGCAGGTGCCGCATTCGCCCGGACCACCGGCAGACGCAAAAAATGTATCCTTGTGATGTGCGGTAGTTGCACTATTGCCGAATGTACCAACGTCAACACCTAATATGGTAGTACCGTTATGGCACTCTTTGCACCTGTTGACCGGGTTTGGAAATGGAATCGGGCCTATACCATTGTGTTGGGCTCCGCCGCCATGACAGCCCTGACAACCGGCTGCATCCTTGTTATGTGGCGAGGCAAGAAAATCCTGAAGAATGTTGCTGCCTGACAGGGGATCAGTTGAAGTTGCGTGGCAGACCTTGCACGCGGTTTCGGAAACTTTCGCTACAGACTCGGGATTACTGATCCCCTCTTTACTGGACGAGCCGCAACCATTCAACAGCGCAGCCAGAGAGAGCGCACTCAACAGCATGAAACTTAGCTTCTTGATACTCATGGGTTTTCCTCCATAGTGTAGAATGACCAGATGGTTATTAATAGGTGCCGGGTAAATGGCATTTCAGACAAACCTTGCCGTTGGACCGGTCTTTCATGTTGCCGGATTTCCAGCTTCTCGGGTGCGGGCGCACTTTGCCGCTGGAGTGACATTTGATGCAGACATCCCCTTCAGGATGGCAGACCGAACATGACTGCAGGTTGCGGCGCGCTTCGGTAGCATGGTCGACCTTCCAGTTGGTGGCGACATATGACTGGCTATCTTCGCCCAGCGGGTTGTGCGATTTTATCTTCAGCGAGCCCTTGGGGAAACGGCTGTGACAAGCAGTACAGTATTTCTGGTCGTGACAACGGAAACACTGCTGCTGGTTGTTCTGGGCCTGTATCGGATGGATGCTGATGAAATCGCTGCGGTGACTGCGGGGATGGGAATCACGGCCGAAGTTCTCTTTTTCGAGATCGGTACCGTTCAGCAATCCCCCCTGATGGCAATCAAGACACCATGACTGGTCATGGCACTGGCTGCAGTTATTGCCGGCCTTGCCGGCCAGCACGCGATGCCCGCGCAGAAAGTCGGCATCATGGTTAGGTGACACGCCCTCGCCCTTATGGCAGGAGTTGCACTCTCGAATCTCCATTTTGGCGTATTCGGCGTGGGACACTTTTTTGTCGGCGTAGGACTTCTGCTGCAGGCAGACAAGCCCAAAACCAAGCACTGCAATGATAAATACAATTTTCTTCACGTATGCCCCCCCTTTCTAAAAGTCGTAGTTGAAGGCCATGCGCCCGGACCAGTCATCCTTGAAACGGGCATTCACGTTGTCCTCCACCCGGACGGACGCCGACATATTGTCCCTGATCTTGTACTTGCCGCCCAGCCAGTATTTGCGGGCGGTTTCATCTCCGGTCATTTTGTCCCGTTCGTATACGTCGTAATGAAGCCCACCGGCGACCTCGATCTTCTTGGTAGCCTCGTAAGCCACTTCGGCGATTCCACCGTTGAGACGACCGCCATAACCATTACGGTGGTCGTAATCCAGGGTCACGTTGAGATGCTCGATTGGTCGGATGCGGCAACCGATCTCGAACACATCGGCTTCATCCGCTTCAAAGTATTGCTTGCTGTAGCCGGCATTGGCCGAAATTTTATCGTTGATAGTGTAATCGACTCGAAACACGGCTTCCTGATAACGGCTGACAGCAAACACGGAGAAAATCGAGGTAGAATCGAAAATCGGGTAACTCTGGTACCACTCGCCGGTCATTACGAGGTCGGCAGTGGGAAAATACTTGACCCCGGCCAGCACTTCGCTGAACGTTTCGCTAGGGAGGTCAAACCGCGTGTTGCCGTATACTTTGAGCGAGTTGAGCAGGTACTGTTTGAAGGACGCCCCTATCTGGTCGCGGGCAATCCCGTCCTTGTCGAACTTCACGAAATAGCTGAGCTCGGCATCGGTGTTCCGGTATCCCGTGAGGTATCCGGCTACCCCGAAGGCAAAGTCCTGGGAACGGGTAGCCTCGCCATTAAGGTCGAAGATGACGTTGCGGCCACCCATAATCGAAAAGGCCACCGGACCGACATTTTTCAATTCGATCTTGCCGCCGTCGATCAGAGCGCTGCCCGCCGCATAATTGACAAATTGGCGACCCAGCCTGACATCCACCTTATCAAACAGGTTGGAATAATCCCCGTAAAGATAATAGAGCCGGCCGTTAGGATCCTGGCCGTTGCGGACGTCCTGGGTCAGCCGCCCGTAGCCCTGAAACGACAGCTTGTTGTCCTTGTCGATTTTGGTAACGGACAGGCTCAGATATTCGCCTAATTCAGCCTGCTTCTTCTCGGTGAAAATATCGTTAAACCAAGTGAACTGGGTGGAGCTTCTGCCATGAATCTCTGCTGACCAAGCGACTGTCGCTGCGAGCAGCAGCACCGTTCCGGTCAACAGGCAGAAAATTCGTTTACATGCCATCAGAAACCTCCTTTCATGTAATTAAACCGCGAACATATAATCCCGGAATTAGAAACTAAACTTCACCTCCTTTCTCAATGCGTTTTTTCACCGATTCTCGTGTATGGCGGCAAATCGGGGGCCTTGTCATCAGACAGCCGCGAAAAATGTAATTACCCGCTATTGATACCATCGTTCATATGATTGTCAACCGATATAGATGTATTTTATTAATAGCCCGATTGGCAGTATTGCGCTATTTGAGCTAACGGATCTTCTTCATTTAGTGAAACGACGGAATTGTAAATCATGCATTGCCGGGCCACCAGGTTTATCACACGGGAAGAGATGGCAGCGCAGCCATTTGTCCGGTAAGGGTTCAAAGGCTGGAAAAGTAAGTTCAGTGCCAGCGGCCGGGATCACTCTACTTCTTCTCAGGCATAATGTAAACATTTGAAAGCATAATGTAAGCTAATGTTCACACACCCGGCTTTTCAGTATTAATGGTGCCAACATTGACAAATCAAGTCTGGAATCATTATACTGAGCAGTGAGCAGTTTACCAGAAAAGGAGTTGAAACGTCATGCCGATGTATGAATACCGTTGTAAAAGCTGCAATCATCAATTTGAGCTGCGCCAAAAATTTTCGGATCCGCCGGCCGGCCAATGTCCTCAATGCGGCGCTGCCGTAGAAAAGATGATCTCATCCACCGCTTTCAGCCTTAAAGGGGATGGATGGTTTAATACCGGCTACTGTCCGAAAACCGAAGCGCCAAAACCGGCCGGGTGCAGCGGTTGCGCCTGTTCAGGCGAATAGCATACAAATTCAATACTACCAGCTGTGAAGGGAATTCCAATGAAGGTCAAAAAGGCCGTTTTCCCGGTTGCCGGCCTCGGCACCCGCTTTCTTCCTGCTACCAAATCATCCCCCAAGGAAATGCTGCCTTTGATTGACAAACCGCTGGTACAGTATGTCGTTGAGGAGGCGGTGGCTTCCGGTATTGAGCAGATTCTATTTGTGACCGGTCGCGGCAAACACAATATTGAGGATCACTTCGATATTTCCGTGGAACTGGAGGCGCATCTTTACGACAAGGGGAAGGATCGGGAACTCTCGCGGGTGCGTGAGATAGCCGAGATGGTGAACATTTTTTATGTTCGCCAGCGACAGGCTATGGGGCTCGGCCACGCCATTCTCTGCGCAAGGGATTTTGTCGGAAATGAACCCTTTGCCGTTCTGCTCGGGGATGATATTGTCGATAATGGCCGCCCCTGTCTCGGGCAGCTGCTGGACGTTTTTGAGCAGCGAGGAGGGTCGGTGCTGGCGCTGGAAAAAGTTCCGCTGGAAAACATCTCTTCGTACGGCTGCGTAGCGGCGGATCAGATCGACGAACGTACATTCCATGTCACCAATATGATTGAAAAGCCGGCCCGCGATGAAGCGCCATCCGACATGGCGATCATCGGCCGCTATGTGTTGACGCCACGTATTTTTGGCATCCTCATGGATCAGGAACCGGGCAAAGGCGGCGAAATCCAGTTGACCGATGCCCTTCTGAAACTGTCGAAAGAGGAAAAGGTATACGGTTGTTTGTTTGAGGGGTTGCGCCATGATTGCGGCGACAAGCTCGGATTTCTGAAAGCTACCGTCGATATGGCTCTCAAGCGGAAGGAATTCAGTGTGGAATTTGAAGCCTATCTGCGCCAGCGGTTATGCGGAAATTGAACAGGTTCATCCGTGGAATATTGAAAGGCGGCCTGAACAAGGGCCGCCTTTTTATTGTCATAAATAATGACACCTGCACCACGAACGAATTCGGCCGCTTCCGGTGAAGTTTGCAGAATTCAGGATTTATTTCTCTTCAGAGACCACTCTGGTCGTGTCTCTTTTCGGTTCCCATCCCTGCCAGACATACGCCGGGTCTATCATCGGATCATAATAGCCCGGTTGCGGCACCATGCAGAAAAGGGTCTCTGCCACCCCGACCACACTCCGATAAACGGTCATCCCGGCCCCCTTGAGCGGGCCGATTATAATGCCGACCGGCCCCATGTCCCGCACTGTCAGGATCGTCTGTTTTGGAAGTTCTACAAAGCCGGTAACGGTATTGGTGATCCCTCGCGTAAACTTGACGGCCATCTTCTCCGCGATCATTTCAGGCTGCTGATCGGCAGTCGCCTTACCCGGCCCCATCACAACAAAAGCGCACAAAAAAGCTGATAGCAACATAACCTTTTTCATTCGGTCTCCTTTTGTATCTGCAGGATGATAGACTGAAGGCTGAAGACTATCCATCGCCAAGCTTAAAATAAATGAACTGTGTGAAAACTTCAGCTTCAGCCTCAATACCTCAGCAGTTATCTTTTCTCATTTCTTTTCAGACTCTTATCACAAAGAAGCGGTGCGTGCAAGCGTCACAGGTCAAAAAGAGTCGGCTCCTGCGGCAGAAAGGGCTCAAACCGTTTTCGTACGTGTCGCAGCTTTTCAATGTAGTAAAGAACGTTGATATCCGGATGCGCCGGATCAAAAGCGGCCACCTGACGGCACTGCTCATATGCTGTTGCATCCCTGCCGAAGCCGCTGACATAGAAGCTGACGCGGTCGCCGGCCCGGAAGGCCCTGCCCGAAGCAAGGGCGATTTCAAAAGCGGCCGAACGGTTTCGCTTGCCTGTCCGAAGTTTCTCAAGGTAGCTGTCCGGTGACTCATTGAGTGTTTCACTCCGTGCCACCCAGGCTACATCAAGCCCGGACGAACGAAGCCGGATGACATACCGGTCAAAAAGGCGCTCCACCTCCCGGGCTTTTCCGGTCAGCAACAGCTCGATGACATCCCTCATGAATTCCCGGAGGTATGGCTCCAGACCACGCGAGCGGAGTCCGCTTCCCTTGATGATGATCCTGCCGTCATAATCCTGCAGGGCATAATTTTTGGTTTTATAGGCGAACATCGAACGATAGCGCCCGTCCAGTTCGACCGCGATCTCTTCAGGAAACTTCCGGGAAATACGTTGCACCAGCTCCCGTTCCGCCTCCTCGGTTGCGCATCCGTCCGGCGGCTTGAAATAGATGCCGTCGGTATCGACCTCCACCGGCTGCGCTCCTTCCGACAGAAGCAGATCGATCATGTTTCTGATCGTCACCCGACCAAGGCGGGTCACCTCGGCAGCAGCCACCGGATCGGAGAAGTTGTGCAGCGCCGCTCCAAGATAGCCGTAGAACGAATTGATCAGCACCTTGAACACCTGCTGAAGCGCATCAAAATAATTACGCTCGGAATCTTCCCCGGAATCCCTGGCCAACTGTTTGGCGGTCAGGCGAAACCGGCGCAGATCGGCAAGCATAGGAAGGAACAACCCCAGACTGTCCTTGGCGGGAGCCAGGCTGTACGCAAGCATCAATGACGGGTAGAGCGACGCCACGTCACAATGGACGATCGGACCGACAACCCCGGAAAATGACAGCTCGGTATACCCCCCTTCAAAAGGTGGGGTACCGGAGGAGGTTCGGGACGGGATGGCGTGACCGCGATGCAGGTATTCGCGAAGAAAGAGGGAATTGATGCGGGTGGCGTTGCCGCGGATGACGCAGTTCTGAAAGGAGTATGGAAAGATGCGGCTCTGCAGGAACCAGGGATAGCCGAGCAGCCGAAACAGGGAGAGCGTCTCGCGAACATCATCCAGATTGTAGCGAAAGAGCTGCTCCGGATCGTCCAGAAATGCCGCTGAAATATCATCGCCGGCCAGGTAGGTACGATCTTCGGCGGCGACACCGAAATGCCGCGCTACCGCCTTGAGTCCGTGACTTTCAAGGTTGCGTCCCGAGATATCATAGAGCTGCACGAGAAAATACGTATCGATAATATGCCGGCCATAAACATCCCAACGAGGATATTCAAGAGTTTTCTCTGCCAGACTCCAGCGGGCGTGCGGAGTAATGTGCGGCGGAGTACCGTTGCGGCCCCAGTCCAGGCGAATCCCGTGCATCTGTGCCCTGCGGCCGATATAATCGAGGTCAAAACGGAAAATATTGTGTCCGGTAATGACGTCCGGATCAGAGCGATGTATCACATCGTTCAGGGCCCGCAGCAGTTCCGGCTCGGTCTGCCGGTCGCCCCGCAGCACGATCTCCTCACCATGTGAATCCTTGAGCGCAATCGAAATAATCCGGTCTTCCGGCCGCTCAGGATTCGAAAAGCCGTACCCCTCGGCACACGCGGTTTCGATATCGAGCGCCAGGCACCGCAACTCGGAGAATTCCATCCCCTTAAAGAGCGTGGCACCGCTGGCCAGCATAAATTGGTGGGAAATGTCGGGCAGAAACAGATAGGAGGCTTCGGGGGATGCGTGGCTTTTGCCGGTTTTTTTCGCCAGAAAATCCCGGGCGGTCAGGCACTCGCTCCAGGAGTCAAACAGCAGCTGGCAGCGGAAAAACTCGTCGCCGGCCAATTGTCGCACAGAGCACGGAACCCGGCAACCGGAGACGACGCCGGGATCATTGACCAGGATAAACGGTTGAAACGGTTCATCCTGGAAGTGCACCCTCCCGCCGGTTCTGTAAAAGAGCCGGATGAAATGCCCGGCCGGCTCCACCGCGATGATTCCGGAGCGTTCGTCACGCCCGAAAAGCAGCGGGTTATGTCCGATTGTGCTGGTTGGCATGGCAAGTTCCAGACGTGTGGGTAAAAAAATAGGGGCGGATATTTCACCGCCCCATCACTAAGTCCTGCCTGGTCTGACCAGCCTTAGAGGCCCGCCTTCTGTTTCAGCAGCGCGGCCTTATCGGTCTTCTCCCAGGCAAATTCAGGCAGTTCACGCCCGAAGTGACCATATGCGGCGGTTTTACGATAGATCGGGCGAAGCAGGTCGAGCTGTTCGATGATGGCGCGCGGACGCATGTCGAACACCTCGCGAACCAGTTCGGCCAGACGTGCTTCCGTCACTTTTCCGGTGCCGAATGTGTGTACCATGATCGAAACCGGCTGGGCCATGCCGATGGCGTATGCCACCTGCACCTCGCAGCGGTCGCAGAGACCGGCGGCGACCAGATTTTTTGCGACATATCGTCCCATGTAGGCTGCCGAACGGTCAACCTTGGAAGGATCCTTGCCGGAGAAGGCTCCACCGCCATGGCGACCCATGCCGCCGTAGGTATCGACGATGATCTTGCGCCCGGTCAGTCCGCAGTCGCCCATCGGGCCGCCAACGACAAAGCGGCCGGTCGGGTTGATGAAGTAACGGGTTTTGTCATCCAGCAGATGTGCCGGAATGACCTTCCTGATTACTTCCGAAATGACCTCTTCCTCGATCCTCTTGTGGGTTACGTCAGGAGTATGCTGGGTAGAAATGACAACCGTATCGATGCGGCTCGGCTTGTCGCCAACATACTCGACCGAAACCTGGGACTTTGAGTCGGGGCGCAAAAAGTCCAGTTTACCTGACTTGCGCACCTCGGCCAGCTTGGCTACCAGTTGATGGGCCAACTGGATCGGCATCGGCATCAGCTCCGGAGTCTCATTGCAGGCATAGCCGAACATGAGCCCCTGGTCGCCTGCTCCCTGCTCCTTGTGCAATCCCTCGCCTTCCGAAACCCCCTGCGATATATCCGGCGACTGACGGTCGATGGAAACGAGCACGGCGCAGGTGTCGGCATCAAAACCTATTTCCGAGTCGGTATACCCGATCTCCTTGATGGTCTGGCGGGCGATCTCGGAATAGTTGATTACTGCGTTAGTGGTTATCTCGCCGGCTATTACCACCATGCCGGTGGTAACCATGGTTTCACACGCCACCCGGGCGGTGGGATCCTGGGTGAGGATCGCGTCGAGAATTGCGTCAGAAACCTGATCGGCAACCTTGTCGGGATGCCCCTCGGAAACTGATTCGGAAGTGAATATGAATTTTTCTGCCATGACTCTGAACTCCTCTCGGTTCTGCGTATAGTTATGTACCTGATTGCCGTATCGATCTGCAAAAATATCGCCAGACGGGATATTTGTCAAGTGAAGAGGGGACGACCCCTTTTTTTAACGTTTGACTTCTCAACTGTAAATTGCGCAGTATACTGTTTATCTAATAAAGCTTCCCCGAGGCGGTCGCCATGTACAAAGCAATCAATATTTTTCTGGCACTTCTGTTCTGCGCATCGTTTCCTGCACCGGCGGCCGCTTTCGGGCCGCGACCGGCCGATACCTGGAACTATTATCACTTCGACGGCAGCGTCTTCACACCAGGTCCCGCAGCCGACGGCAGCGCTTTTGTGGCGGTGCGGGAGTATATGCAGCCGGTGATCCTGACGGCACAGTCTTCCGGGATCGAGCAGACAGCGCTTCCGGCTGGAGCGGGTGTCATCGCCGGGATCTGCTATCTTCAAATCTCCGGAGGCAAGCTCGGCGGCGGCAGCAGCTTCAAGCCATACCCGCGCGTGCCGCTCCTGATCTCCACCGGAGGCAAGGAATTTGTAACGGTGCAAACCGATGAGCATGGCTATTTCGTGGTAGTGCTGCCGGCAGGAACCTATTCAGTCGGCAGCGGGCCGTTCACCGCCGAGATCACCGTCGAGCGCGGCATAACGACACTCGTCCCGCTCAGAGCCGGTAAAAGGATGGTTGATTGATGGAAGGTTTTCGCGCTCGTATTGCACTAGCCATAGTCATACTACTTCAATTTTCTTCTGCGGCATTCGCCGGACCTCTGGATGATTACTACCTGCAGCAGTTCGGTGAGACGAAAAACATACCGCTTCAAAAAGCGATGCTGTCGGTGTCGCCTGATGCACCGGATTCCGCCCGCTGCGGCATGCCGCTCAAGCATGGGCTGAAACGCGACTGGAATCTGCTTGAATCGTCGACACAGAAAGTGCTGGCGAAACAGCTGGCTCTGCCGACATTGTTAAACGAAAAAACCTTCGACTCTGCCGGCGGACACTTCAGGGTGCATTACGCCGCAACCGGCTCGGATGCGCCTTCTCTGATCGACATCACCGGCATTATCGGCGTTCCGGATTGGGTGGAAACGGTAGCCGCCACGTTTGAAAATGTCTATGCAAATTACAGCACTCTGGGATACCAGCACGCTCCAACCACGGGCGGCGCCCCGTACAACCTGTATCTGCGCGATCTCGCTCCGGAGGGATATTACGGAATAACCACCGAAGACCAGCCCGCTCCTTCCGCTAATTATCCAAACGGCTTCACAAGCTTTATGGAAATAGATAACAACTTCACCGATCCTATCTTCAGATCAAACAGTCCGCTCCAGAGCCTGCAGATAACCGCCGCCCATGAATATCACCACGCCATTCAGTATGGATATAACTTCTATTTTGATATCTGGTATGCCGAAGCAACCTCCACCTGGATGGAGGATGAGTTGTATGATAGTGTCAATCAGCTTTACAACTACATCCCCGCATGGTTCGCCAACACCACAACGCAACTGGATCTCCCGGTCGGGAATAATGCCGTCGCCAGCGGCGCCGGTTATGGCCGCTGGATTTTCAACCGCTTCCTGGCTGAAAAACACAATCCGGTCATGATTCGCAATGTCTGGGAAAAAGTTGGCACTCTTCCCATCCCTGATTCCGGCACTGATATTTCGATGATTCCGGTACTTGAGAGCGTTCTTTCTTCGCCCACCTACGGCACCACCCTGAGCTCCGACTTCTTTGCCTTTGCCCAGCGTGTCTACACCAGGGACTGGGCGGCAAATCCTCACAGTTCCGATACGGCTAAAATACACGCTTATTCACCTGTAGCCACATATTCGGCATACCCGGTAGACAGCTCCGTCAGCAGCCCGGCACCTTCGGTTTCGCTTCCCCACTACTCTTTTGCCTACTACAAATTTACCCCCAGGCTGGGTGTACCTTCCCTGACGATTACGATTGCCAAGAGCAGCGGCATCCGGACGGCGGTTTTCAGAAAAAGTTCCGGCACCATCACCGAAATTACAGCCAACTCCGGGGGAAACTCCTACACCGACAATACATTCGGCAGCGCTAATGAACTGGTGCTGCTGGTTGCGAACATCACCGGCACAGATGGCGAAAATGCCAACTTCAGCACTGACGGCAAGACCACTGCAGTGGTCGTGCCGCCAACCCAGGAGTCGTCAACTTCAGGCAACACTGCCAGCTGCTTCATCGCCACGGCCGCATACGGCAGTTACCTGCATCCGCAGGTGCAACTGCTGCGCAATTTCCGCGACGAATACCTGCTGACCAATGCGCCGGGTCGGGCTTTTGTGGCGCTTTACTATCGCCGCAGCCCGCCGCTGGCCGATTTCATAGCCCGACACACCGTGCTGCGCGGCGTGACCCGGCTGCTCCTGACACCACTTGTTATCGCCATCGTTCATCCTCTGATCTCGGCCATTTCCCTGTTCCTGCTCACTGGAGGAGTACTGGTGTCACGGTTGCGCCGCAAAAGAGCGGCCCGTTCGATCATGCACCCTGATACTATTCGCACAACATCCCACTTTTAAGAGAGACACCATGCCCATCAAGTTCAAAGTACTGATCGCCTGTTTTCTTGCCTTTCCAGCCATTGTTTTTGCCGCTGACGGCACCCCCGAGGTAAAGCCGGCCACGCCACCGCAAACCGCGGAGTCGGCCCCGGTACCGGCTGCTGCAGTCCGGACCGCCCGCATCGGTTATGTGGATGTTTCCCGCATCGGTACCGAATCGGAGCGCGGCAAGGCGCTCAAGACCCTGTTGACCACAAGGAAAGACAAACTTCAGGAGAAAATTGACGGGAAGAAGAAGCTGATTGAAAAACTGAAAACATCAATTGAGGCGAAGATCGCAACGATGACCCCGCAGCAGCGGGAGGCCAGGGCGAAGGAATTCCAGAAAAAGGTAGAAGAGTTCCAGAAGCTTGCCCAGGCGTCGGAAGAGGAACTTATGTCCCTGCAGGAGAAAGAGACCAGGGCTCTCTTTGAAGCGATTGAGCAAGCGGCCGTGGCGCACGGCAAGACAAACGGTTTTGCCGCCATCGTGGTCAAAAAGGAACTGCTCTACGTCGGCAGTTCCGTCGACACTCAGGATGTTACCGACGCCCTGATCACAGCGTTGAATCAGGCCGACCTGAAGAAGTAGTTTCGGGCCGCGTCAGCTGCTCCCACCCGGCCAGCCTCTCCAGTGCGTCAACGTTACCGGAACCGCACATCTCCTCGCTTGCACGCAGACTGCAGCAAACCGGCGGTCGTTCGGGACGGCCAAAGAGCCGGCAGCGGTTGTCGTCCGTCAATTGAGGGCAGCGCACGCCTGCCGGCTTGCCATGAACCATGCCGGGAATCGGCGATGAGATTGACGGTGCAATACAGCAGGCAGCACACCCCACACGACATTCCATTAGCATCATCTCCCGTAATAATCACGAACGGGGCGGAATCAGCCGATTCAGCCCCGTTCGCGTATTTACTCAAAACACTCTGTTTCTCCTGCCAATTTTACTAATAGCGGTACTGTTCGGCCTTGTACGGCCCTTCCTTCGAAACTCCGATATAGGCGGCCTGTTCGTCGGTCAGCACGCTCAGCTGCGCGTTCAGCTTCTTCAACTGCAGACGGGCCACCTTCTCGTCCAGGTGTTTGGGAAGGACGTAGACGCCGACCGGATATTTGCCCGGATTGCAGTACAGCTCGATCTGGGCGATGGTCTGATTAGCGAAGGAAGAAGACATTACGTAGCTTGGGTGGCCGGTGCCGCAACCAAGGTTTACCAGACGCCCCTTGGCCAGCAGGATGATCCGCTTGCCGTCCGGGAAGATGATGTGATCCACCTGCGGCTTGATCTCCTCCCACTCATATTTTTCCAGCGCCGCAACCTCGATTTCGTTGTCGAAATGTCCGATGTTGCAGACGATGGCCTGGTCCTTCATCTTGATCATGTGGTCATGCGTAATGACATGGTAGTTGCCGGTGCAGGTGACGAAGATATCGGCCTTGTCGGCGGCGTATTCCATGGTGACGACGCGAAACCCTTCCATGGCGGCCTGCAGCGCACAGATCGGATCGACCTCGGTCACCCACACCTGGGCCGAAAGGGCGCGCATGGCCTGCGCGGAACCCTTGCCGACATCCCCATAGCCGCAGATAAGGGCGACCTTGCCGGCAATCATGACGTCGGTGGCGCGTTTGATGCCGTCCACCAGCGATTCGCGGCAGCCGTAGAGGTTGTCGAACTTGGACTTGGTGACCGAATCGTTGACATTGATGGCCGGGAATTTCAGGTCGCCCCGCTCGTGCATCTGGTAGAGACGGTGCACACCGGTGGTAGTCTCCTCGGTCACACCCTTGATCTGGGCCAGACGGGTGGAATACCAGGCCGGATCGACCGTAAGCTTGGCCTTGATTGCGGCGAAGAGGATCGTTTCCTCTTCCGAACCGGGTTTGGCAAGCACGGAAAGATCCTTTTCAGCCCGCGCACCCAGATGCAGCAGCAGGGTGGCATCGCCGCCGTCATCCAGAATCATGTTTGAGAAGCCGCCATCGCTCCATTCGAAGATGCGGTGGGTATAGTCCCAATACTGCTCCAGAGTCTCCCCCTTGACGGCGAAGACCGGCACTCCCCCTGCAGCGATTGCAGCAGCGGCATGATCCTGGGTCGAAAAGATGTTGCAGGAAGCCCAGCGGACCTGTGCCCCCAGGGCGGTCAGGGTCTCGATCAGCACGGCGGTCTGGATGGTCATGTGCAGCGAGCCGGTGATGCGGGCGCCCTTCAGCGGCTGGCTAGAGGCAAATTCTTCGCGGATGGCCATCAGTCCCGGCATCTCGGTCTCGGCGATCCTGATTTCCTTACGCCCCCAGTCGGCCAGCTTAAGGTCTGCTACGATGAAATCTTGTGGCATGGTTTTTTCTCCTTTTTGTGTTTGATAGTACATTCTGAAATAGAAGTCATTTCTTGCCCGTTACAAGCAGCACCGTTTCCTGCCCGGTTGCCCCTTCAATCCGTTCGCAAAAGACATCCACAAATCCTGCCGCATTAAGCCAGCTTGACAGCTCAGACTCTTCAAACCCCAACCATTGGTCGGCCAGCCGCTCACGCGCGACCTCGCGCTCATGGCGGGCCAGATCGGCCAATATCAGCGTGCCGCAAGTGGTCAGTACTCTCCGGATCTCGACCAGCACGGCCACAGGGTCCGCGGCGTGGTGCAGCACCATGTTGGCCACCACACAACCGATTGATGCGTCCGGTAACGGCAGATGGGTCATCTCGCCCAAGCGCAGTTCTATATCGCCGGTTCCGGCCGCAGACAGCCTCCGGCGGGCCTCCTCCAACATGGCCGGGGAATGATCTACACCTATTACCTTCGAGGCCTTCGCCGCGAGTTCGGTCAGCAGGCCGCCGGTGCCGATGCCTATTTCCAGAACGCTGACTCCTTCGGCCATCTGTTCCAGCAGGCGTTGACGGTACTCCGGCACCGGTAGCAGGGTACGGGCCAGATCGTCCCACTGGCGGGCATGATGGTCGAAAAACTCCTGACTGCGCCGCCTGCGTTCTTCCAGAACTTCCGCTACAGCTGCAAGATCGCGCTTCCTCTCCGGCAACAGCTCAAGCTCCCGCTCGAAAGAAGGTCTGATCGCTGCAAAAAAGCTGTTCACTTCACCGACCCGGAAGTAGCTCCAGGTGCCCTGTCGCTTGACTGACAGCACACCGGCCTCGGTCAAAATCTTCAGGTGCCGCGAAATGCGCGACTGTCCCATCCCCATGAGCCGGGTCAACTCCTGCACGGTGAATTCACCGGCCAGGAGTACCGCCGTCAGGCGGATACGACAGGGATCGGACAGGGCTTTAAAGGTTTCAATCATTATATCAAAATTCCTGATTTATATAAATCAACTTTTATTGATATACCAACTTATCCAAAAGATATCAAGCACAAAAAAAAGCCGCCTGGAAGATGCAGCTTGATTTTTGCTTTGAACCTAACCCTGATAAACAGGATAAGTGCGTTTACGAAGTTATTTTCTGCCTGCCCCGGTAAACGGAATAAGTACGATCACGAAATCATTTCTAAAAAACAACCACAGAAATTATTTCTATCGTACTAAAAGCGCAGAAAATAACTTCTAACTTACTAAAAGCAGGATTACGCTTCGAAGATCACATCCATCGCCCCCTGAACTGTTGAAACGCCCTCCAGCTTAATGCCCCGTTTTTTTACGCGCTTCAGGCTGCCGGACGGAACAATGCAGCGTTTGAAGCCGAGTTTTTCGGCTTCGGCAATGCGCAATTCGGGCTGGGTGACGGCCCGCACCTCTCCCGCCAGACCTACTTCGCCGAATATGACCGTATCGGGAGGGATGGCTTTGTCAAGGTGGCTGGAGGCGACCGCCATGATCATCGCCAGATCGGCGGCCGGCTCGTTCAACCTTGCCCCCCCCGCCGCATTCAAAAAGATGTCCTGGCCGGCCATATGCAGACCGACCTTCTTCTCCAGGACGGCGACCAGCAGGGCCAGGCGGTTATGGTCAACCCCTATGGTCGTCCGGCGGGGAACGCCGTAGGATGACGGGGTTACCAGCGCCTGAAGCTCGACCAGCAGCGGCCGGCTTCCCTCCAGCGAGGTGGTGACTACCGAGCCTGACACGCCCAGAGGACGTTCGGAAAGGAACAGTTCGGAAGGATTTGCCACCCCGCACAGCCCCTCCTGTTTCATCTCGAAGACCCCGATTTCATTGGTCGATCCGAACCGGTTTTTGACCGCCCGCAGGATCCGGAACGGATGGCTGCCGTCACCCTCGAAGTAGAGTACCGTGTCGACCATATGCTCCAGCACGCGCGGGCCGGCGATCGAACCGTCCTTGGTCACGTGACCGACGATGAATACCGGGATGTCGCTCCCCTTGGCAAGCAGCATCAGCTTGCCGGCCGATTCCCGCACCTGGCTGACACTGCCGGGTGCCGATTCCAGGGCGGAGGTCCAGACGGTCTGGATCGAGTCAACTACCATTGCGGCCGGCTTGAGGGCTGAGGCTTGGCTGAGGATCGCTTCCAGCGAGTTTTCAGCCAGAATCAGCAGGTTTTTGCTTGAGGCGCCGAGGCGCTCGCCCCTTAGCCTGGTCTGGGAAGCGGACTCCTCTCCCGAAACGTACAGCACCTTCCCCGCTTCCTCGGCCAAGGTATGCATCGCCTGCAGCAGCAGCGTCGATTTACCGATGCCGGGATCGCCGCCAATCAGCACGAGCGAGCCGGGGACGATGCCACCGCCTAGCACCCGGTCGAGCTCTCCGATGCCGGTCGGCCTGCGTGTTTCAGTCTGGGGAGGAACGTCGCAGATCGGTACAGGAAGCGCACTCCCTGCCAAACGGACCTGGTGTGCGGCCTTGATGACGGCCTCTTCAGCCATGCTGTTCCAGGCCCCGCAGTCCGGGCATTTGCCGAGCCATTTGGGGGACTGGCTGCCGCATTTCTGGCAGGTAAAGATCGTTTTCTGCTTCATATAACCCCTCTCATCCTTTCTACCACCGGCTTGGCCGGCGAAAATCCGGCTGTTTCGGAAAGACATTTCCGCCGCAGTATGACACAGCTTTTGTGCCTGACACAAGGAGCAGCAGGGTTGCAGATTATTTGCCGCTTGTATGCGAGATATGAGTTCTGATATATTGCTGAGCAATTCGGTATATTTTATCGTAATAAAACCGAGCATGCAGTCGCCTCACCGCAGCGGCCAGCTGTAGGCAATAAAGGAGATCACACATCATGATGGGACCGATAGAAATCAAGCCGGGACTCTACTGGATCGGATCCGAGGATCCGGATCTGCGGGTCTTTGACGACCTGTTTCCGACCGAACATGGCACCAGTTACAACGCCTATCTGTACAAGGGGGCCGACAAAACGGTTCTTATCGACACTGTCGACGAAAAATTCGTCGACGAATATATGGACAAGGTCAAATCACTCGTTGACCCCAAAACCATCGATTATATCATCGTCAATCATACCGAGCACGATCACTCCGGCTCACTGTCGTATCTCCTGGAACAGGCGCCGCAGGCGGTGATCTACTGCTCGACAGCCGCCAAGAACTTTCTCGGCAATATCCTCAACAAGCCGGTCACCATCCAGACCGTCAAGGATGGGGATACCCTCGATCTGGGGGGGCGCACCCTCCGCTTTATCTCCGCCCCGTTTCTTCATTGGCCCGATACCATCTTCACCAGGCTTGAGGAGGATAACATCCTTTTTTCCTGCGATGCGTTCGCGGCCCACTACTGGAAGGCCGGATATCTCTTCAACGACGAAGTTGAGGATTTTACCTCCGCCCGCCATTTTTATTTCGACTGCATATTCCGCCCCTTCAAGGACAAGATCCTGACTGCCGTGGAGAAGATTCGCCACGATGTGATCGACATGATCTGCCCGAGTCACGGTCCGATCATCAGGCGCGACCCGTGGAAAGTCATCGGGCAGTTCGAAGCCTGGAGCAAACCGACCTCACAGAGCAAAAAAATCGTTCTGCTCTATCTGTCACCGCACGGCAGCACCGAAAAGATGGCCCACGCCGTTGCCGCTGGCGCCGCACAAGGCGGGATAGAGGTTGCCAGCTATCATATCAACAACCTGAGTTCCGGCGAACTGCGCACTCTGATGGAAGAGGCCGATGCGCTGCTGTTCGGCATCCCGACATTCAACCGCGATATTGCAAAACCGATGTGGGAAGTGCTGGCTTATCTCAGCACCGTCACGCTGAAGACCAATCTGGCCGGGATCTTCGGCAGCTACGGCTGGAGCGGCGAGGCGTGCAAGATGGCGGAAGAGCGCTTGAAGAGCCTCGGTTTCAAGCTGGTGGCCGAGACGGTACGGGCCCAGTTTTCACCAAAATCGGAAGTTCTGGAACAGTGCGAAGCGCTCGGAAGGTCAGCGGCAGCAGCGGTGGCAGCCAGATAACGTTGTTCGGGGTTTACAATCTGACATGAAAGAGGCGGGCATTGAGCTCGCCTCTTTTTTTGTATGGCGGCCAATTCGAGCCGGAAAAGCGTTGACAGTTCTTTAGCCATCAGTGTATGCCAACAAAGGTTGCAGCACTCACCACCATCCGAAGGGCGCTTCTCGCTTGATTACCTTCATCATCAAAAGAATACTCATATTTTTCGTGCCAGCGGCAATCCTCATTCCGACATGGTTTATCGTTCCCCATATCGCCGGCCTGACACCCGCCCGGCAGGAAATGGTGGCGTTAGCACCCTATCTCGTGACGCTCTTGGGGATGTTCCTTGCCGTCCATTTCCACCGCAGTCGTCCCTTTATGGTCCTGTTCGTACTGATCATCTTCTACTGGAGTTTCCGCACGTTCCTTTCCGGCGAACAGTTCGAACCCGGCCTTAACAAGCTCTTTCAGGCTTTTGTTTTACTGGTACCCCCGAATATGCTTCTGTTCACCCTCATGCGCGAGCGGGGTATGTTTTCCATTGCCGGCCGTCTGCGCTTCGTATTTCTGGCCGTGCAGGCGGCGGCTGTTCTGTGGCTCTTCCGCCTGCACTTTGTAGAGCTATTGCCGTATATCGCCCGGAGCTACACCCGGTTGCCGTTCTCAAACAGCCTGCTGGTCCCGCAGCCGGCCATGGTGGCGGGCAGCCTTTGTTTCGCCTCGATTGCCCTGCTGGCGCTGCGCAGGCAATCCCCCATCGACAGCGGCATGCTTGGGGCGTTAGCAGCGTTCTTCATCGCCTGCAACTGGCTGACGACCCCTGACATCCATTCCGCCTACTGTACCGCCGGGGCTCTGATCATTACCCTGAGTGTGCTGCGGGATTCCTACAACATGGCTTTTCGCGACGACCTGACCGGCATCCCCTCGCGGCGGTCCCTGAACGAGAGCTTGCAAGGACTCGGCCGACGTTACACGATTGCCATGGTCGATGTGGACCACTTCAAACGCTTCAACGATACCCATGGCCATGACGTGGGGGATCAGGTGCTGAAGATGGTGGCGCGGAAGATGATGGATGTGGGCGGGGGAGGCAAGGCCTACCGGTATGGCGGTGAAGAATTCGCCATCCTCTTTTCCGGACGCCGGATAGACGATGCCCTGCCCCATCTTGAGGAGTTGCGCACGACCATTGCCGACTACCGTCTGGCCTTGCGCAGTGGTGAACGGCCCAAGGACCAAAAGCAGGGCAAAGGCAAACGCGGCAATCGTGCCGGCAGCGGGGAGGGTGCCTATGCCGCGGTAACTGTCAGCATCGGCGTGGCCGAAAGCGGAAACGGACTGAGCAATGCCGCAGAGGTCATGAAGGCGGCCGACAAGGCGCTCTACAAGGCCAAGAACAGGGGGCGCAATCAGGTCAGCCGCTAGAGTGCAGATGCGGATCCCCGAATTTACTCTGCAATATTTGTTGCATGGAGCAATCGGCTCCGCAGCCGCATCAATCAAATATCAACGGCTCCACCCGCAGCAGCCCCCGTTGCCTGCAATATTTATTGCTGTGGCCATGCCCAGCCCGCAAAAAATTGCCAACATAACACATCGATTCTGTTGAGATATTCAGGTGTTGGAACTTGGGCATGAATTCTGCTTCTAATTAAGAGCATTGATCTATAGCCAAATTTGCTATCGATTGCCCTTTTCTGCATCCGCAGTATGCATCAGGCTTGCCGCTAATCAGTCGAATAACCACTCCCTTCACCGGTGGAACACTCAATGAAAAATACAGGTTCCGGCATCTGGCACAGACCGATCTCCAGCTTGCTCCCATCAACGCTGCAACAGTTCGTAATGCTCCTGTCAGCCCTCTTTACCATCGAAATTCTCGTGATGCAGGTTCTGCCCTATATCGTCACCAACGCTCCCCAAACAGGGTTGCTGGAGGACGCAACCGATGCCTTCATGCTGACCGCCGTATGCGCCCCTTTTCTCTGGAGGCTCATTATCCGCCCGCTCCGCAGGGTTGCCATGATCCAGGGCGAACGTACCGAAACGATCCTCCAGCACGTGGCGGAAGGGGTGGTCTGCTTTGACAGGGAAGGACAAATCGAATCGTTCAATCCGGCCGCCGAGGAAATCTTCGGCTTTTCGGCAGCCGAACTGAAAAAACGGGACATCATGATCCTGTTCTCAAAAGCGGATACAGCGGAGACAGGCTTCTCAGTTTCCACCCTGGTCCAGTTTGATGCCGGCAAGAACAGCCATGTTGTTAAGAACCTGATCGGTCGGCGCAAGAACGGCGGTATCTTTCATATGGATCTGTCGGTCAGTGAGTTGAAATTGGGCGGAAACACCCTCTTTATGGGGATCATGCGTGATACCGCGGAACGCAAGAGGTCGGAAAAGGAATTGAGCCTGGCGGCCAAGGTTTTCGAGAACATGGGCGAGGCGATCGCCGTCACGGATGCGGATAATAATTACATCTCGGTCAACCCCGCCTTCTCCAGGATTACCGGTTACACACCTGAAGAAGTGATCGGAATGAATCCCAGGATCATGGCCTCGGGACGTCACGACGCCGCTTATTTCCAGAAGATGTGGGATTCGATCATCGAACACGGCTACTGGCAGGGGGAGATCTGGGACCGGCGCAAGAACGGCGATATCTTCCCGAAGTGGCTCAGTATAGTTACCGTCAAGGACAAAAAGGGGGGCATACTGAATTATATCGCCGTGTTTTCGGATATTTCCGAACGCAAGGCCGCGGACGAACGAATTCATTTCATGGCCCATTACGATGCGCTCACCGGCCTTCCCAACAGGGTCCTGCTGCACGACCGGATCCTTCAGGCGATCACCGCCGCCCCGCGCCTGGGAAGAAAAGTGGCGATACTCTTTCTCGATCTGGACAGGTTCAAGACCATCAACGACACGCTGGGACACAGCATCGGCGACCTGCTGCTCCAGTCGGTTGCGGAGCGGCTGAAAGAGTGTACCCGAAGCACCGATACCATTGCCCGTCTTGGTGGAGACGAATTCATCGTCGTTATCCCCGATCTCCTGGAGGGAAGCTATGTCACAACCGTCGCACAGAAGATCCTGGATCTCATATCCACCCCCTTCCTGGTCCGGGACGTCGAACTTAACACCTCCGCCAGCATCGGCATCAGCCTCTACCCCGATGACGGCATATCCAATGAAGAACTCATCGCAAACGCCGACGTCGCCATGTACCGCTCCAAGGAGAGCGGGCGCAACAATTACCAGTTTTTCGCCCCGGAAATGAACGACAGCGCGTACGAACGCCTGACCATGGAAAACAACCTGCGGCGGGCGCTGGAGAGGCAGGAGTTCGTGCTCTATTACCAGCCGCAGGTAAACTCGGAAACCGGCCGGATCATCGGGGCCGAGGCGCTGGTTCGCTGGAAACACCCGGAAATGGGGCTTGTCCCGCCGGGGATGTTCATCCCCATAGCGGAAGAAAGCGGCCTGATCGTAGCCATCGGGGAATGGGTACTGCGGGAGGCATGCCGGCAGAACAAGGCATGGCAGCAGGAGGGGCTATCTCCCATTCCGGTGGCGGTCAATCTCTCGACTGCGCAGTTCCGCCAGAAGAACCTGACGGAAGTAGTAGCCAAGGTGCTGAAGGAGACCGGCCTGGAACCTTGCTGTCTGGAGCTGGAGATCACGGAAAGCGGCATCATGCACGGCGGCGAGACGGCCGTCAACACCCTCCATTCACTGAAGCAGATGGGACTGAAACTCTCCATCGACGACTTCGGCACCGGTTACTCCAGCCTGAGTTACCTGAAAAAGTTTCCGCTCGACAAGTTGAAAATCGACCAATCCTTCGTCCGGGACATCACCACCGACCTGGATGATGCCGCCATCGTCATCGCCATCATCGGCATGGCCAGGAGCTTGAAGCTGCGGGTAATCGCGGAAGGGGTCGAAACCAGTGGTCACCTGGATTTCCTTAACACCAACGGCTGCATCGAGATACAGGGGTATTATTTCGGCAAACCGGTTCCTGCCGATGAATTCGGGCGGCTCCTTTCCCAGGGGATCTGGAGCGAAGAACTTTGCCGGGATTGCGCTCACCGGTCGACGCCGCTGCCCGAGCCGGATTCGATTATTTCCGAGCATCTCTGCTCGCACTGTTTTTACTGAGACGGGCCGGCATTAGCAGACAATCGGCGCAGGATACCACGCCTGCGCCGTTCAAGTGGGGGGCTGAAGGGAGATCAGAACTGATCAGGAAAGTTTGTTGTGCCGGTCAATATCCGCTGGCCCGTTTTTGCGACAGGCACGTTTGAAAACCGTCATTCCAGCCTTTGGCATACTTGGCATCCGACTTATAGAGAAATTCGTTTTTCTGAAAAAGATACCACGGATTGCCCGCTACGATCGTTCCGCTGTCGCACCCCGACAAATAACCATTTATGTACGCGGGCGGCTGGTCTTGATCCTGTAATTGTGCGAGTCTTTGATCCACCGGTTTTGTTGCACAGCCCGCAAGAATCACCATCACCAAAACCGGTATAACCCGTTTCATAACTCCCCCCATGACATATATACATAAAACATTCACAGAAACCCGGTCAACACTGAATGTGGACTGCCTCTTACTAGGTGTTGTACTCGTGACCGTACATCATCACCAGCCTGGCGCGGTTTTCGAGACAAAGCGGGCACAGCTCCCCCGCATCCTTCCAGACCTCGCCCGCCAGCCATTCACCCGCCTCGGCATACAGCGAACGGTCGGCGGTCTCGTCGAATTCCTTTCCACACATCGCACAACTCTTCATGACTGGCCCGCCCCCCCGGCCAGCGCCCGGTCGTGCTCACGGCGCAGTACCACCTGATCCGCCGTGCCGATGATGCTCCAGGGCAGAAATTCATCCACGGCGATGGTGCGCTGAACATAAGAATCGGTGTCGATACCGCAGGTTTTCGCCCCCTTTTTCAGATTCGCCCCCCCGGCCATTTCTATCAGCAGCGGTGCCAGGCGGCGGTCGCCGCGCGACAGGAGCGCCTGCAGGTACGACTCGCGCAGACTCTCGACCTTCAGCTTGACATTGGAGAGCCGCTTCAGACGGGACTCCAGCAGCTTGACCTTGCGCTCCAGGGAGGGGAGCGGCTCCATGCCGCACCACTGGAACGGGGTGAACGGCTTCGGAATGAATGGGTTGACCGACACGGTAATTTCGCCGAGCCGCTTGTTGGCACGCCCCCGCTCGATGACCCGCGCGCGGATCGTCTCGATCAGGCGGACCATTTCGTCGAGGTCGGCATCCGTCTCGGTCGGCAGACCGATGATGAAGTACAGCTTCAGATTGAGGATGTCGCGGTCGATCAGCATCCCGCAGGCATCAAGGATCTGGGCCTCGGTCAGGTTCTTGCGGATCACGTCGCGCATCCGCTGCGAGCCCCCCTCCGGAGCCAGCGAGATCGTCTTGTGGCCGCTTGCTATCAGGGCCTCCAGCATGTCGGAATCGATCCGGTCGATGCGTAGCGACGACACCGAGACCCTGGCTCCCTTCTCTACTATATACCGGCAGAGCCTGCCGATTCCGGCGTAATCCGACACGGCCGCCCCGACCAGCCCCACCTTGCGGCGATGGACAAGTCCCTCATCGATCAGGGCGACAACGTTGTCGAACGGCTGCTGGCGAAAGGCGCCGTAGATGAACCCCGAGCTGCAGAAGCGGCAGCCGCGCGGACACCCCCGGCTGACCTCCACCAGGAACATGTCACCGAACTCGGTATTCTCGGTAAGGATCTGCGAGGCGGAGGGTTCGTACTCCTCCAGACAGACCGGTTCACGGACGACAGGCAGCGGGGCGCCCGCCTCGGCATCGTATCCGACCAGTGCGCCTGCTTGATAGCGGGGGTGATAAAGGGCCGGGACATAGACGCCGGCAAGCGCGGCGAGGGCCTGCAGCAGTCCGACTCTGCCGTTATCGACCGGAGAGAGCAGAGCCTCTATCAAAGCGGGGATGACCGCCTCACCCTCGCCGATACAGATGGCATCGATGAAATCGGCGACCGGTTCGGGGTTGATGAAGAAGGCGGCGCCGCCGGCGATGATCAGCGGGTCGGAGTGACTGCGCGCACTTGAGAGGAGCGGAATCCGCGCCAGGTTGAGGATCAGCGGGATATTCAGGTAGTCCGGCTCGAACGAGGTGGAAAAGGCGATGACATCAAAATCGGCCAGCGGCGTCGAAGATTCGAGCGAGAGGAGCGGCGTCCCGCTGCGACGGTATTCTTCAAGAAAGTCGCGGTCGGGAAGAAAGCCCCGTTCGCAGCGGATGTCGGCTGCGCCGGCCAGCAGTGAATACACCGTCTGAAAGCCGAGGCTGCTCATGCCGGTATGGTAGCGGCTCGGGGAAACCAGACAGACGGACAGCCGCCCCACCCGTCCGTGGGGATGGAGGTGCGTCTCCGCCTGAAGCAGCGCCCGGTGCCTGTTACGGATAGCGACGCTCATCGAGGTTGAATCTCCGGGACGCTGCAAAAAACGCCGCTTAAAAGCGGCGTTTTTGTGGTCACATTAAGCATGGCAAGACTTTTTTCATCCCTTTGCGAGCGAAACGTACTGCGGAAAAGGGGCGGAGCCGGCCAAGGTGTTTATCCCGGCGAAGTGAGCCGGCACGAACAGGGAGCCGGGCTGGAGCTGCTCCGACGGCCGTGCCGGCAGCGTAATACTGCCGGTATCCGACGTGACGGTAAGAGCATCACCGGCGACAACGCCGAGTGCGGCGGCGTCCTTGCCGGACAGCTCGACATAGGCTGCGCCTGCCACCATCAGGTTGTTCTCCGACCTGGTCGACATCGAGCCGTTATGGTGCAGCACCGGACCGGCCGTCATTGCAAACGGACGTGACGCCGGGGGAAGCGCCACCGGAGCCAGCGGCAGGCAGACGGCTGTTGTCGTACGGTTCTTGACACGCCCCATCCGGCAGCCGTCGTGATCGCAGACTTCGCTGTAGAGGCCGGTCAGGGTCGTGATCTCGTGATGCAGGGCATCGAGTGTCTGATGAGCGGCCGCCCCCGGCGCAACCAGGGCGTGCAGGGTCTGCAGGATGTCGGCGTCCGTGCGGGCATCGCCGACCGGTTTGACGGCGGCGGAGAAGCATTGGACCCGGTTGTCGACCGTCGTGAACGAACCGCCCTTTTCGGCGCCGGATGCGGCCGGGAGCACGATATGCGCCAGTTTGGCGGTGTCGGTCAGGAAGATATCCTGAACAACCAGCAGCTCCAGCTTCTGCAGAGCATTCATGACGCGCTGGCGGTTCGGCATGAAGTGGAGCGGGTCGCTCCCCATGACGTACAACGCCTTGATCTCGCCGGCTTCGATCGCGTCGATGATTCGGAACAGGTCCTTGCCGGGGGTCGCGGGTAGGGCGGCATTCCAGGCTGAGCCGAATGAAGAGGCGGCATGTGCGTAGGTACGGTAGCCGGGGAGGTACTCGGGGCAGACCCCCATGTCCAGCATCCCCTGGGTATTGTTTTTCTCGTCCAGAGGATAAATCCCGGCTCCCCCTTCAGTGACGGCGCCGGTCAGCAGCGCCAGATTGACGGTGCCGGCTACGGCGTTCCTGCAGTCGGCCGAACGGACCACATCGGCGCCATAGATCACGGCGGTGCGCCCCCCTGAACAGATCAAACCGGCTGCCTGGCGAAGCTGTGCTTCGGAGATTCCGGTGATTTCGGCGATCCGCTCGAACGAGAGGAGGTCAAGGGATGTCTTCAAACTCTCCAGTTCCGTCACGTTCGCTGCCGAAGCGAGTCCTTCCGCCAGCACGGCCTTGTTCAGACCGGCGACCAGCCAGGCTTCGCTGCCGGGGCGGCATTGCAGGAACGCATTGGCAAACTTGTTCATCGAGCCGGCGCGGCTTCCGGCCAGCACCAGTTTGGCATCGTTTTTCGTCGCGGCCTGGATCGCACGATAGGCGTACCCGGCCGATTCACCCTTCAGGTCGGCCCCGATCACGACAACCGCGGTGGCCTTCTCGATGGCATCCATGCCGAAGGTGCCGCCGCTGTAGCCGAGCATTTCCCACTGGGTCACCTGTGCCGGGAGATAGCCGAGGCGGGCCTCGGAATCGATATTGTTGCTCCCCAGCGCCCCGCGCAGGAACTTCTGGAACAGATAACTCTCTTCGTTGGTCACCCGCGGCGAACCGATACCGGCAACCGCGCTCCCGCCGGAGACGGCGGCAATTTCCTTGAGTTGCGCGGCGGCAGCCCCCAGCGCCTGGTCCCATGATGCCTTGTTCAACTTGCCCGAGCCGTCATTGATGAGCGGTAATGTCAGGCGCTCCGGGGAATTGAACGCCGCATAGCCGAAGCGGCCGTTGGCGCAGAGGTTGCCCTTGTTGTAGCCGTCGTCGGAGCTGGTAACCCTCTCGATCCGGCCGTCTTTGGCATGGTACTCGATCTGGCAACCGGTCGAGCAGAACGCGCAGATGCCGGGGGTCACGTCAAACGCCCAGGGGCGCCCCCTGAATTTGAACGGCTTGCTGATCAGGGTGCCGGTCGGGCAGGCGCCGATGCAGTTGCCGCAGAAATCGCAGTCGAGCGGTTCACGGGTCATCGTGTCGATGATCGTGTTGTCGCCGCGATCGACGATCTCGATCGCCTCGCGGCCGACAACTTCACGGCAGACCTTGACGCATTTTTCACAGAGGATGCAGCGGTTCGGATCGCTCTCCAGCAGCCTCCAGTCATAACGGATCGGCAGGCGCTCAAGCTTGGCGCCATACTCGTTCTTGTCGACCTTGAGGGAGAAGCAGGTGTCCTGAAGACCACACTCGCCACCGGCGTCGCAGACCGGGCAGTCGAGCGGGTGATTGACGAGCATCAGCTCCAGCGTCTTCCTGCGGGCGGCCTCAAGCTCCGGCGACGTTGTGGTGACCGTGATCCCGTCCTTGACCGGAGTATTGCAGGCGGTCATGAAACGCTCGACACCTTCGATCTTGACTACGCATATCCGGCAGGCTCCGGTTGTGGAGACCTTCTTCAGCCAGCAGAGGGTCGGAATCCTGATCCCCAGTTCCGCAGCCGCCTCCAGGATGGTGGCGCCAACAGGCACCGTTACCTGTGCGCCGTCGATGGTCAATGTCGCCGTAGTTTTTTTGTCGCTGGACTCTGTATGTGCCATGCCAAATATCTCCATCAATCGTTATTCGATCCGTTATTTATATGAATCCTGTTGTTCATGCGCGAGAGCGAGGAATTTTTCGTCCTGGGCAAGTGGGCGGACAATTCGCAAAGCGAATTGGACCGCGAAGGCGCCCCGAAGGGGTCGGCCAATAGGCCGAGTCAAAAGAACCGCTCCTATACTGCCACCATCGCCATGCGGTAGCATCTCAGGCACCGGTCGGCCTCGATCTGGGCGGTGGTGTCGCTGAAGCCGAGCTCGACCTCGCGATAGTTCCCCTTGGCGGCGCGCTCCCGGCCATGCACCTCTTTCTGGCCGGCACGGGCGGATGAGTCCAGCCATGGGACATTTTCGTTCTTGTCGTAGACCCCCAGATAGGTCAGCAGGTCATCGAAGATATCCTGCTCCGACAGATAGGCTTTGCCCTCTTCCAGCCAGCGCTGGATGACCAGGGCGGCGCGATGGGCGTTACCGACGCAGGCGACCACCGTCAGCGGGCCGATCTCGGCGTCGCCGCCGGCGAACACGCCGTCGCAGTCGGTGATCAGCGAACGGGACAGCATGTTGCCCATGCCGTCCTTAAGGTCTTTGCCGTCGGCATCCTTGAGCGGCAGGTACTTGGTGACTACGGTGTTCCATTTGGTGATGTCGATGCCCATGTCGGGGGGGATGAAGCTCAGGTCCGGATCCTGGCCGATAGCCGGGATGACAGTGTCGCACTCGACGATAAACTCGCTCCCCGGCACCGGCTCGGGACGACGCCGTCCGGAGGCGTCCGGTTCGCCCATGGCCATGCGGACACATTCGACGCCGGTCACCTGCTCGTTGGCATCCACCACGATTTTGGTGGGGAGAACCTGGAATTCGAAACGGACCCCTTCCTCGTCGGCGCCGTCAACTTCCCACACATCGGCCGGCATCTCCTTGCGGGAGCGGCGATAAAGCAGGATGGACTCTTCGGCGCCTTCGCGGAGGGCGACCCGGACGCAGTCGATGGCGGTGTTGCCGCCGCCGACCACGCAGACCTTCCTGCCCATGCCGGTCGGACGCGACATGTAGGCTTCGCGCAGGAAGTCGATGCCACCGGTCAGGAAGCCCTTGTACCCCTTGTCCTCGCCCTCGACCCCCATCGGCTTGGAGCGGTGTGCTCCCGGCGCCAGGAACACCGCATCATATTTCTGCTTCAGTTCCGGCAGCGAAATATCCTTGCCGACGCGGCAGTTGTATATAATGTTCACACCGAGCCCCTGGACGATATCGATGTCGCGCTGCAGGATGTGCCGCGGCATGCGATAGGCCGGAATGCCGACCGCGATCATGCCTCCGCCGAAACCCTCCGGAAGAGCTTCATAGATAGTACACTGGTACCCTTCCAGAGCCAGGTAGTAGGCGCAGGCCACACCGGCGGGACCGGCACCGACAATGGCCACGCTCTTGTCCTTTTTTGGCTTGGTCTGCGTCGGAGGAGCGATGTTGTGCATCCACTCGTAGTCGGAGGCGGTCCGTTTCAGCACCATGATGTTGATGGCCTCGTCCACGTTCTTGCGCCGGCAGGCGGTTTCGCAGGGATGCGGACAGACCCGGCCGCAGACGGCCGGCATCGGCATGTTTTCGCGGATGGCGGCCAGCGACTCGCCATACTGGTAATTCTTGATCGCTTCGATATACCTGGGAATGTCGATATGGGCCGGACATTTGTCCATGCAGGGTGCGGTAATTTTATGGATATAATTCGCGGGGTGTACCTTGGGACGGCACACGGGATTCAGATATTCCTGAAATTCGGCACGATAATGCTTTACCGCATCAAAAACCGGCACGGTAGCACTCTGGCAGAGCGTACACTTGCAGTTCTTGAGCAGCTCGGTCAGGTCGCCGACCGCATCCAGGTCCGCTTCGGTGGCCGTGCCGGCCAGCACGTTCTGGAACAGGTCCATCAGCACCTTGGTCCCCTTCTTGCCGGGCGTGCATCTGCCGCAGCAGTAGAGGGTCTGGACCCGCTTCATATATTCCGCAGTCATGGCAGGCACGTCGACATCCTTGTCGAACAGGATGATGCCGTCCCATCCCATAAACGCCCGCAGCGGGCGCTGACCGTCAAACGCAACCGGCAAACGGTAGCTGACCGCCTGCGGCTCCCCGGAGACATTCCTGTTATCGACAATATTTCGGCCCCACGTGGAAAAAACGACCTGTGCCACAAAAACCTCCGCCAACCAACCCTGCAACAGGGTTAAGTACTCGCAATTATTGGAAATAATCGCTTTTGAGAATTGTATACAGTATGCATGATTATCACAATAACACCTTATAAATCAAGGAAAAAACGGATGGAATTATCGCTGCATCCCCGGCCGGTTTTTTATCTACCTAACAGTTCATTGCCACCGTAAAAACCGGCTGACAACCGGAATATGCCGGTACCGTGGTGCGCATTGAAGCGGGCGGGCAGAAAATGCTTTTTCGGAATAGCAGGGAATGTTATAGTGCCGCGGCACATCCACCGCTTCCGGCGACCAAATAGGTGCGTTAACTATTTATTCCCCGCAAAATCAATTCAGAACTTACCAGCCCCGAAAAGGCGGGATAAGTGCGTTAACGAAATATATTTTCTGCAAATACCGCAGAAAATAATTTCTAACTTACTAAGGAGCTATTTAAATGTCCGAACTTCGTCTCCGTTTTGCCCCCAGTCCGACGGGTTATCTTCACGTCGGCGGCGCGCGCACCGCGCTTTTCAACTGGCTGCTGGCCAGAAAACAGGGTGGCACGTTTATTCTGCGTATCGAGGACACCGACGTGGAGCGTTCCACCAAGGAATCCCTGGAAGCGATCCTGGAAGGGATGAAATGGCTGGGACTGGATTGGGACGAGGGGCCCTTCTATCAATCCGATTCGTTTCCGCTCTACAAGGAGCATGTCCAGAAGCTGCTCGACAGCGGCAAGGCCTACAAATGTTACTGCACCACCGAAGAGTTGGAGGCCAAACGCAACCTGGCCATGCAGGAAGGGCGCAAGCCGAAGTATGACGGCACCTGCCGCGAGCTGGCCGAGCAGCCTGACGGGCAGCCGTACGTCGTCCGTTTCCGGGCGCCGCAGGGGGGGGTGACGGCATTTGACGATCTGATCAAGGGGACCATTACGTTCCCGAACGATGAGCTTGACGACCTGATCATCCAGCGCACCGACGGTACGCCGACCTACAACTTCTGCGTGGTTATCGACGATGCCACCATGCGTATCACGACAGTCATCCGTGGAGATGACCATGTCAACAACACCCCGCGCCAGATCCAGCTCTACGAAGCGCTCGGTTTTCCGGTGCCGCAATTCGCCCATGTCCCGATGATCCTCGGTTCCGACAAGGCGCGCCTTTCCAAACGGCATGGAGCCACCAGCGTGATCGCCTACCGTGACATGGGCTTCTTGCCGGAGGCGCTGATCAACTACCTGGTGCGTCTGGGGTGGAGCCATGGCGACGATGAGATTTTCAGCCGTGAGGAAATGATTCAGAAATTCGATATAAACAATGTCGGCAGATCCGCCTCGGTCTTCAACACCGAGAAACTGCTCTGGCTGAACGCCCATTACATCAAAAACGGCGATCCGGAACGGCTGGCCGATCTCCTGCTGCCGCATCTCTCCGCTCAAGAGGTGACTACCCTCGGCGGGCCGGATCTGGTGGCAGTCGTCAAAACGCTGCAGGAGCGAGCCCAGACCCTGGTAGAGATGGCCGAACGCGCCGTTTTCTACTACAATGCGCCGGCCAGCTATGATGAGGCCGCACTGGCCAAGTTTGACAAGGAACAGCTGTTGGCGGTTTTTGCCGCGGTAACAGCAAAGCTTTCGGCTGCGCCGGCGGACGATGTATCCGGAATCGACTCCCTCTTCAAGGAAGTCTGCAGCGAGAACGGCTGGAAGATGGGGCAGGTCGGGCAGCCGGTCCGCATCGCCCTCTCGGGTGGCACGCAGGCACCGGGTATCGGTGAGATCGTGGTGACGCTCGGGGTGGAGGAAACGGTTTGTCGTATTCAGAAAGCCCGGGAATTTGTAGCCGGAAAATAGCGATTCTAGCAGGCAAACAAACGGGGGTAGCCGGTAAATAACCGACTACCCCTTTTCCATCTTTTGGCTCACTCAAACACAACCCGGTTTCTGCCGCATTCTTTGGCGCGATACATTGCTTCATCCACCCGTTTTACAAAAGCCCTCAGACCCTCTTCCGGTCGGTAGCTCCCCCCGCCGATACTGATGCTTGTCCGGGCCTCTTCACCAGGCAGCGGAGAAAAAACCGTGTCCTCGAAAGAGTGTCTCAGCCGCTCGGCCACTATCCGGGCCTCGGCCGGTTCCGTTTCAGGGAACATCACGATGAACTCTTCGCCGCCGTAGCGATAGGCGGAATCGGACCCGCGGATCTCGCGACGGATCACCTCTGCCAGGCCGGCCAGGACATGATCTCCCTCCAGGTGCCCGTAGGTATCGTTATACCGCTTGAAATTATCCACATCCAGAAGAATCAGGGAAAGCTCCGATCCATAGCGGTTGCAGCGTTCAATCTCCTCATGCGCCCGGGTGTAAAAATGCCTGGAGTTATACAGTCCGGTCAGGCCGTCGGTGACACTAAGTTCCCGGTGGCGGAATTCACTCTCCTTCAGCGCAATTTCGGCCATTCTCCGCTCCGTGACATCCTGAAGTGTCTCTATTGCGCCGATGACCTCTCCGTTTGCCCCTTTGAGCGGCGCGGCGGTAAAGAAGAGCCATTTTCCCCCCTCGCCGAAATGGGAAAAGAAGTCCTCGGCCTCGAAGGAGTCTTCCAGTAGTTCGGAGCGTCGATACTTTCCTGCGTAATAATTGGCGACCTCCTCCTCAATGACCCTGTCCACGATCAGGTCGGCCATGACCGGGCGCTCTAAAGAGTAGAATGCCCGCCATTGATGCCTGGTTCCAATCACCTCACATGCAGGGATCCCGGTGATTTTTTCGCAGGCGAGGTTCCAGTGCGTGGTAATGTGATCTGCATCAATGACAAAGGTGGGTACGGTAAGCCCTTCGATTATGATGGAGAGGCGTTCCCTGCTTTCACGCAGGGATTTCTCTGCCACCATGTGAGCGATACGGCCCCGAAAGGTGGCAGCAACCTCTTTCAGCACCATCGGCAGCATCTGAAGATAGGCACTGTCCGGATCCTTGATGATATAGTCGTCAACACCGGCCTTGAGCGCCGCTACTGCGACCTGCTCCGAACCGCTCCCGGTCAGGATCACCAACGGCAGGGGAACCGCTGCGGCCAGAAGCTCCTTGCAGAGATCCAGTCCGTATTGACAGGGGAGGTGGTGATCGACCACCACCACATCGAATGCCGACGGGTCGGGTTCGATCATGGCCACAGCCTCCGGAGCCCGGACGCAGTCGGTGATGGTGCAATCGTACTCAACTTCGCGGAAGGCACGGTGAAAAGCCGCCCGGTCATGTTCGTCATCCTCCACCAGCAGAATGTTCATGCGCTGTAACTGCTCAAACTTTTTCATCGACCTCCTCCCGGCAGCTCCACCAGTTTCCAGAACAGGTTGATGGTCCTGATCGCTTCGGAAAAATTATCGAATCCGACCGGTTTTACAATATAGGCGTTGGCGCCAAGTGCGTAACTCCTGAGACGGTCCTCCTCGGCACGGGAGGTGGTCAGCATGATTACCGGAAGGCTACTGAACTCCTGGCTGTCTCGGATCGCCTTCAAAGTCTCAAGCCCGTCCATTCTAGGCATGTTGATATCAAGCAGCAGAATTCCGGGAGAAGGTGAAGAGGCCGGGTCACTGTATGTCCCGCGGCGGTGAAGGTAGTCGAGGCACTCTTCGCCGTCATTGACGATATAGAGCGGATTAGCCATTTTATTGCTTTTCCAGGCCCGTTTTGTTGCCATGACATCATGCTCGTCATCCTCCGCCATCAGGACGACAAAATCCCTCTCGTTCATTGATCCCCTCCGATTTCGGCGAGCGGAAGTGCCACGACAAACGTGCTTCCTGCGCCAGTCTCCGACTCTACCCGTACAAACCCGTGCATTTTGGCGGCGGCCTTTTTCACAATGGCCAGACCGATGCCGGTACCTTCAAATTCCTTGTGGGTATGCAGTCGCTTGAACATCTTGAATATCCGGTCATGGTAGCGGGAGTCGATCCCGATGCCGTTGTCCCGGACAAATAGTTCGCACATCCCGTCCCGTTCCCCTGCAATGCCGATTTCAACCTGCTTGGCCGGAGAACGGTTGAATTTGAAACCGTTTACCACCAGGTTTGAGAATATCTGGGTCAACAGGGTCTGGTCGGCCAGCACTACCGGCATGTTGCCGGCGACCTGCAACTTGCAGTCAGGCGATATTTCCAGTGATCCGGACAGTTCAGCCAGAAACGATTCCAGCGCAATTGGCTGTAACGTAATGATCTCATTGCCGATCCGCGAAAATTCCAGCAGGTCGTTCACCAGCTCATCCCCATGCCGCAGGGCACTGCCAAGCCCCTCAAAATAACGGCGCTGCTCCTCGTTCAGGATCGCCTCAAGCTCCTCACGGAGAAAATCGGAATAGTTTCGCACCGCACGCAGCGGTGCGCGCAGGTCGTGGGAGGCGACAAAAGCATACTGCGACAGCTCCTCGTTGGCCTGTTCCAGAACGGCGGCCTTCGAGACCAGCTCTGCATGTGTCTGAGCCAGCTCTGCCGTGCGCTGGCGCACCAGCCCCTCCAGATTGTCGCGATACGCCTTCAGATCCGCTTCGGCCTGTTTACGCGCGGTGATATCCTGTAATGTTTCAATTGCGCCGATTATCCGGCCGTTGGCGTCAGTAAGGGGAGAAGCGGTAAAAAAGAGCCAGGTCCCCGCATTTCCCATATCCGGAAAATAACCTTCAGACTCAAAGGCTCCCTCAATCGCGGCGGAACGCTGCCAGATACGGCCGTAGTGCCGATTGATTTCATCAGCTGATGCACCGGATACGATCAGATCAGCCATGATCGGGCGTTGCTGCGGATAAAACGGCTTCCACTGCAGCCTGGTGCCGATCATTTCATCGGCGCTCAGGCCGGAGATATGCTCACAGGCGCGATTCCAGAGGATAATCGTATGAGCTTCGTCTATCACAAAGGTTGGGATAGGGCTTCCCTGAAGGAGGTGGCACTCCCTGGGATGTTCATAAACCCAGCACATGTTTGCCGATTCGGCGGAGTTCACTTGTTTCATGGCGGGCCTCATGATACCGTTGTATAAAGTGCAACGGTGTCAGCTTACTATTATTTGACTTTTATTGACCATCCGTTAGTTAAAAGCTTATTATAGACAGGTAGTATACGTTATGTCCATATTCAAACTCACTACATCCTACACCCCGCGCGGCGACCAGCCGCAGGCTATCGATGAGCTGACGGCAGGGGTCGAGCGGGGCGACCGCCACCAGACCTTGCTGGGGGTTACCGGCTCCGGCAAGACCTTCACCGTCGCCAACGTTATCGCCCGCACCTCCAGGCCGGCCCTGGTGCTGGCCCCCAACAAGACGCTGGCGGCCCAGCTCTACGGCGAATTCAAGGAACTCTTTCCGGATAACGCCGTGGAATATTTCGTCTCCTACTACGATTATTACCAGCCTGAAGCCTACATCCCGACCAGTGACACCTTCATTGAGAAAGATTCCGCGATCAATGACGAGATCGACAAGATGCGCCATTCGGCGACCCGCAGCCTGCTGACGCGGCGGGATGTTATCATTGTGGCCTCGGTTTCCTGCATTTACGGTATCGGCTCCCCAAGCGCGTATCAGGCCATGCACATCTTCTTTCATCAGGGGGATGATTACGGCCGTGACGAACTGCTCAGGAAGCTGATCGAGATCCAGTACGAACGCAACGACATGGATTTCCATCGCGGCACCTTCCGGGTGCGGGGGGATGTGATCGAGATCTTTCCGGCCTACGACAGCGAACGGGCGCTGCGGGTCGAATTCTTCGGCGACGAGGTGGAGGCGATCAGCGAAATCGATCCGCTCCGCGGCGTCGTGCTGCAAAGGCTCGCCAAATGTTCCATCTACCCCGCTTCGCATTATGTTTCCACCCGCGAAACGCTGGAGCAGGCGGTAGCACAGATCAGGATCGACCTCAGGGAGCGGATCGGATACTTCCGCGAACGGAACATGCTTCTGGAGGCACAGCGCATCGAACAGCGCACCTTCTTTGACATCGAGATGATGGAAGAGATGGGATTCTGCCACGGCATCGAAAATTATTCCCGCTACTTCGACGGCCGTCAACCGGGTGAAGCCCCCTATACCCTGATTGATTATTTTCCTGATGACTTCGTGCTGTTTGTGGACGAGTCGCACATCACGATCCCCCAGACCGGCGCCATGTACCGTGGCGACCGCTCGCGCAAGGATACGCTGGTCAACTACGGCTTCCGCCTGCCGGCGGCGCTCGATAACCGGCCGCTCAATTTCCAGGAGTTTCAGGCCCGCATCCGTCAGGCGGTCTATGTCTCGGCGACCCCGGCCGATTACGAGCTTGAGGCGAGCGGCGGCGTGATCGTCGAACAGGTCATCCGCCCGACCGGGCTGGTTGATCCGATCATCGAGGTGCGGCCGGCGACGGCTACCCCCCCTGTTTCCCCCCCTAATTTAGGGGGGGACGGAAGGGGGGGTACTAAATTAGGGGGGGAAGAAAAGGGGGGGTACGGCCAGGTGGACGACCTTCTCCACGAAGTCCGCGCAACCGTTGCCCGCGGCGAGCGGGTGCTGGTGACGACCCTGACCAAGCGGATGGCCGAAGAGCTGACCAACTATTACCGTGAGCTGGGGGTGCGGATAAAATATCTCCATTCGGACATCGTCACCATCGAGCGGATGCAGATCATTCGCGATCTGCGCCTGGGAGATTTCGACGTGCTGGTCGGGATCAACCTGCTGCGGGAGGGGCTTGATCTGCCGGAGGTTTCCCTGGTTGCCATTCTCGATGCCGACAAGGAGGGGTTTCTCCGCTCGGAGCGGTCATTGATCCAGACCTGTGGTCGCGCCGCCCGCAACATCAATGGCCGCGTGCTGATGTACGGCGACAGCGTGACCCGCTCCATGCAGGCCTGCATCGATGAAACCGGACGGCGCCGGGTCAAACAGCTGGCCTACAACGAAGAACACGGCATTACGCCTGAAACGGTCAAGAAGGGGATGCGCAGCATTCTGGACTCGATCGAGGAGAAGGACTATGTCACGCAGCCGGCCGGGATAGCCGAGGCGGGCGAGGAATACATCGCACCGAAGGAGATCCCGAAACTGGTGAAAAAACTCCGCAAGGAGATGCTGGCGGCAGCCAGGGAGCTGAATTTCGAGAAGGCGGCCGCGCTGCGCGACCGGGTGAAGAAGCTGGAGGAGATGGAGCTGACGCTGAGGTGAAGACCTCTGAAGGACCAACTGCGCCGAAAAAAGCCGGGCCGGGAAAAAATCCCGGCCCGGCTGCATTATCGCACTGTTACGCTTTGGCTGACCGCTTGCGCCTGGTCGGATCGAGCTCTTTCTTGCGCAGGCGGATCGAGTTCGGAGTAACCTCCACCAGCTCGTCGTCCTCGATAAACTCCAGCGCCTGTTCGAGGGTCAGGAGGCGCGGCGGCGTCAGCTTGATGGCATCGTCCGTGCCGGAGGCGCGCACGTTGGTCAGCTTCTTCCCCTTGCAGGGATTGACGTCAAGATCGTTATCCTTGTTGTGCTGCCCGATGATCATGCCGCCGTATACCTCGACGCCGGCTCCGATAAACAGAATGCCGCGCGGCTGCAGGGCGTCCAGGGAGTAGGCTGTGGTTTCGCCATGGTCCATCGCCATCAGGGCGCCATTCTTGCGGCCTGGTATCTCACCCTTGTACGGCGCATATTCGTGGAATGTATGGGTCATGACCGCGGTACCGCGGGTGTCGGTCAGTACCTCGCCGCGCAGACCGATCAGGCCGCGGGCGGGAATAATGAATTCGAGGCGCACCATCTCGCCCATCGGCGCCATGGCGACCATCTCACCCTTGCGTGGCCCCATCTTCTCGATGATCGCCCCCTGAAATTCCGAAGCAACGTCTACCACCAGGTATTCCAT
>DATNCC010000044.1:0-11213 GCA_035571735.1 Dongiaceae bacterium
GTCGGTGATGTGCTGACGATTCTTGAAAAACGGGCTGCCGATGAGGCTCGCCTGATCTTGCGGCGTCACAGGGAATCGGGCGGGACCATGCTCTACAGTGAGATTTCCGAAACCATCAGCCTGAACATCAACAGTTTCTACTCGCGGCTGTTCGAGTTTTTTTCGGCCCGTACGGAACTCTGTCTGCAAGCCCCCTTCCGCCAGGCCGTTCTCAGCCATCTGCCGCGTCTGTTGCGGGATTCGGCTGTGTACCGGAAGCGGATCAGGAAGCTGCCGCAAAAATATCTCTGTGCGATCCTGGCTGCCGAAATCGGTTCGTCCCTGGTTTACAGCGGCAGCCGTGATGCCGATTTCGAGGATATGATCAGGCGGCATCTGGCGCGGGTGCTGTGAAGGTGGTTTGAACTGTATATAGTAAGCAGATGGCGGATCAATGCCCTGATTTAAAACAAAGTTTTGAAAAATAATATTCAATGTGGTATGTTCAATGCCAGTTTGCTGCTGGTTGCCGGGGGTGGCGTGGGAAAGGTTGCCATAGAAAATATTGAACCCGGTATGGTTCTGGCGAGTGATGTTCATGACCGGTCCGGACGAATGCTTCTGGGAGGCGGAGCTGAACTGACTCAAAAACACCTGGTCATCTTCCGGACCTGGGGCGTGCTGGAGGCCGATATTGCGGGTCAGGGGAGTGACGATGCCGCGGATCAGGTGCCCGCGGATGTTGATCCGCTGGAGCTGGCTGCCGCCGAGCTGGAATTGGTCCCCCTGTTCCGGCATACGAACAGGGCTCACCCCGCAATTGTCGAACTGATACGCCTTGCGGCGCTAAGAAGGGTTCAGCATGGCATTGTCTGATTACCCGGTCACAACCCTCGAACGCCTGGTGGATGAAACCAGTACGGTCTATTCTCTCCCGTTGTTCTACGAACGACTGAACGAGGCGATCAACCATCCCCGCAGCTCCATTGATGATATCTCCAAAATTATCACCGAGGATCAGGGGCTTACCGCACGACTGCTGCGGCTGGCCAACAGTCCCCTGTTTGGCTGTTATGCAAAAGTCGACTCAATTACAAAGGCGGTTACCATCCTTGGAACCCAGCAGTTGCGGGATCTGGCGCTGGCCGCCTCGGTCATGGGGGTCTTCAAGGGGATTCCGGAAGAGCTGCTGAACATGACCTCCTTCTGGCGGCACAGCATCGCCTGCGGCATCATCGCCCGCAGTCTGGCAATATACCGGCGTGAGTCAAATGTGGAGCGGCTCTTTGTTGCCGGTATGCTTCACGATGTGGGACAGGTGGTACTGGCCGCGGCCCGGCCCGAAGCAAGCCGTGAACTTCTCGAGGTACAGCGTGATACCGGCAGGTTTTATCTGGATCTGGAGCTGGAGCTGCTCGGGTTTGACCATGCCGGGTTGGGCGGGGCGCTGCTGAAGAAGTGGAAAATTCCTGCCACCATCGGCGAGCCGGTGGCCTGCCATCATAATCCCGGTTCTGCCGAGCAGTTCCGCCTTGAAACCGCTCTGATCCATCTTGCGGATATCATCTGCCATGCCATGGAGCTGGGGCAAGCGGCTGAGTGGGGGGTGCCGCCCCTTGACGAACCGGCCTGGGAGCGACTGGGGTTGTCGGCGCATATGTTGGGAATCGTTATTAAACAGTCGGAGTCTCAGATGGAAGAAACGTTTGCCATATTGTCAGGAGGAGCGGATGACTGACCTGAATATCTCCAGATCACCGGAATTCCTTCAGGAGCGGGTCAGCTATCTTGAGGAGTCCAACCAGCGATTCATGCTGATCCTGGAAATGCTGGCCTCCAGCAGTGAATTTCAGAGCGATCTCAGTAGCGCCAAGGATGGTGAGGGGATTTTCAAGGCTACGGCCCTGCAGCTGCGGCGGTTGTTCTCGTTCAACGCCATGGGTTTCTTTGACAGCATGCCCGACGGCAGTTTTGAATTGCTGGTGGCCGACCCTGCCGGTTCGTATGGCACTCTTCAGACGCTGGTTGAAACTCGAATAATGGACGGCACTTTTGCATGGGCGATCAATCGCAACCAGGCCGTACTTGTTCCAACCGATGGGGGGGAAACACTGCTGTTGCAGGTGGTGGCCACCCAGTCCCGCGTCCGGGGAATGTTTGCCGGTACACTGCCGGGCAGCTCGGCTGCAATGGATGCCGCCTCGCTGAATGCCCTTTCGATAGTGCTGTATACTTGCGCCTATGCTCTGGAAAGTGCCGTTTTGTACGGTATGCTGCGCGATCATACCCAGCACCTGGAGGAGAGGGTGCAGATGAGGACCCGCGATCTGGAAGTGGCCAGGCGGCAGGCAGAGGCGGCCAGCCAGGCCAAAAGCGATTTTCTGGCCAATATGAGCCATGAAATCCGCACCCCCATGAACGGAGTCTTGGGCATGACGGAATTGCTTCTGCAGGGGGGACTTACCCCACTGAAGGAAAAGCAGTTTCTGCATGCCATCAAAGATTCCGCCGACAGTCTGATGTTGATAATCAACGACATTCTGGATTTTTCAAAAATTGAAGCCGGTAAATTCACGCTGGAACATAAACCATTCAACCTCCGGGATATGGTTGCGCGCTGTCTGGATGGGCTGGCGGTGAAGGGCGAGGAAAAGGGACTTAAAGTAATCCACCGCATTGACCCATCAGTGCCGGCTGCCCTGGTCGGTGACCCGGGGAGATTGCGCCAGGTTTTGACCAACCTGGTCGGGAATGCGATCAAGTTCTGCCGGGAGGGGGAGATAAATGTCGAAATATGTTTGTTTCCGCAGGAGACAGACAAGGTTATTCTGCATGTCAGTGTGACCGATACCGGCATAGGTATTGCTGAAGAGGCATTAAAGCGAATCTTTAACCAGTTTGAGCAGGCCGACAGCTCCACAACAAGAAAATTCGGAGGAACCGGGCTCGGCCTGGCGATCTGCAAAAAACTGGTCGAGATGATGGATGGAAAGATCTGGGTGGAGAGTCAGCTGGGAGTGGGGAGCTGTTTTCAGTTTACGGCTCGCTTCCTGCTCGGAAACGAAGCGTCGCGGCCTGCCGACGGAGAAGCCCCTTTGGTCTCCAGCCCGGCCGGGCAGGCACCGCTGGATATTCTTCTGGTCGAAGATGTGGAAATTAATCGTTTATTGGTGCAGGCAATGCTGGAGCCCCACGGCCACCGGATCATATCTGCGGAGGATGGATGGAAGGCGCTTGAGGCATATGAGTCGAAGCGGTTTGATATTGTATTGATGGATGTGCAGATGCCGGGGATGGACGGGTTGCAGGCTACCCGGGCAATCCGGAAATACGAGCACACTAGGGGGCGGAGCGAACCTGTGCCGATCGTGGCCATGACCGCTTTTGCAGGGAACGAAGATCGCCAGATCTGCCTCGATGCCGGGATGGACGATTATCTGGCCAAACCGATCACGACCGCCAAGCTGTTGCAGCTGTTGGATAAATTCTGCCGCCGGGCAGAACCAGTTGAATCAGCGGCAGGAGACATCCCTGTTACATCGGCACCGATCGCATTGCCGAACGAACGAGACGAGTCGGTTGCGGTTTTTGCTCAAGACGAGCTGTTGGAACGCCTTGGAGGCCGGTCTGAGATGATCCCACGCTTTGTCGGGCTCTTTTGCAAAGGGTTTTTTCCACAGCTGGAGGGGTTGGTTGCGGCGCTGGCGGCGGAAGATGCGGTCGCTGTGCGTCTGCACGCTCACGCCATCAAGGGGGCGGCGGCAAATATTGCAGCCCTGCGGATGCAAAAGGCGGCTGCGATAATTGAAAATGCGGCCAAAGAGGGTGATCTGACGGAGGCGCCACAGCGACTTGTCCTGTTGCAGCTTGAATACAGGGCTTTTACCGAGGCCGTCTGTGCAATGGGGCTTGTGGCCGAAGCTTGATTTTTGTTCGAGGTGTGAGATCGGGATACTCAAAATGAAGCAATCACGGAGGACGTGATATGGCCGAAAACGAGTTCATAAAGGGAGCCGAGCAGGTAAGCCGCTTTGAAGTCAAGCGCTACGGGTATACCCTTACGTTTGAAATCAGCCCTGACGCTTTGGAATGTTACTGCATCTACGAGCCGTCCACAATTGGCGGAACACCTCTCACGAAATCCGAACTTCAGGGGCATCTGGCGCAGTTCAAGATTACGGAGGAAATAATCCCGGAGGCTGAGGCCACTCTTCTTAATTCCGCGGTGAGCGGCAAGGCTGTTAACCGCCTGTTACTGTTGCGGGGGATTCAAATGATTCCCGGCGAGAACGGGCAAATTATCCTGGGCGTTGCCGATGACCTTGCGGAACCGGAACCGGATGAAGGGATTGCCAAAAACGTAGATTTTCGAAACGTGCAATCGTTCCTGAATGTCGAAGTAGGAGACCTGGTTGCGACGATTACCCCCCCCGGTTCCGGAACGCCGGGCAGAACAGTGACCGGAAAAAAAATTCCGCCACTTCCAGGGGTTCCGGTCAAGCTTGAGATCGGGCAAAATGTCAGGTTGAGTGACGATGGAAGGAATGTTTTTGCCTTGGGTACCGGGCGCGTCTGTTTGCGGGAAAACGCGATTTCAGTCGAGGATATCTATGAGATCAGGGGTGATGTTGATTTCAAGGTCGGGAACATCGCTTTCAATGGATTTGTCGAGGTAAAGGGGGATGTGCTGGATGGTTTTTTTGTAAAAGCGACCAATGGTATCAAAATAAGCGGGAATATCGGGGTCTGCACAATCGAGTCGGATGGAGATATTTCCTTCAGCGGCATGAGTGGGCGGGGAACCGGGACGATTACATGCGGCGGTTCAATAACCGCCAACTTCATTAATGACGCATTGATAGAATGCGCCGGTGATGTGACGGTGGATATCGAGATTCGAAGTTCCCAGATCAAGTGTCTGGGCGCGATAACCGTCAACAAGGGGGGGCTGACCGGAGGTGAGTATTTTGCGCTGGCCGGAATTGAATGCGGCAATCTCGGGGGGCGAACATCGCTTCGTACCCGAGTGGTTGCCGGCGTTCACTATGGCGACCTTGAAGAGCTCAATAACTTGTTTAACGAATTGAAGATTTTTGTGGCAGAGTTCGCCGAAGCACGGAAAGGTACCGTTGATCTGAAGGAGTTTGCCAAGAGGCGCGCCGTAATTACGGAACGGACCCAGGAAGTTCGTTCAAGAACCCATGAACGGTGCAATCCGAAGATAAATGTAAAAAAATCGCTTTACGAAGGAGTTAATATAACCCTCGGAATAACAAGCGATATTATTCGTGAAGAACGCAAAGGGCCGGCAAGCGTGATAGAGAACAGCATTGAAGGAGGCTTTCGTTACCTTGCGATGACCCCTCTCTCTTTAAAAGCTCAAGAGATAGAACAGTCCTTCATACAACAACATCAGCTTGAACAACAAAATTACCGATCAAGTATACTGGAGGAAGGCGCATGAAAGCCTTGATTGTCGATGATGTGGAAATGAACCGTGAATTGCTGGCAATTTTCCTCGAAGGGCGCGCTACCGTTGTATGTGCCAAAAGTGGAGAGGATGCTTTGAAGCTGGTTGAAGATGTTCTCGGGACTGATGCCTATTTTGACCTGATTTGCATGGATATATTCATGCCTGGTATGGATGGCCATGAAACACTTAAAAAAATCAGAGAAATGGAGGCTGCTTGCGGCGCGCGGGCAACCGTTTTTATGGTGACGGGCAGCAGTTCCCCCGACGACATGTTTGATGCCTTGATGCAGGGAGGATGCGATGATTACCTCACAAAGCCGCTGATGCAGCAGAGTTTCAACGATCTGCTCGACAAGCACGGGTTGAGGTGACTCCACTTCGTTGCTTGCCCGGGCCGGGGCGGGCAGCGAATTTTGCTTTGATTCCGCCCGTGCTCTGTGCTAGAAATAGGGCCTGTTTTCACTTGATTGATACCACGCCCTGATAAAACAGGATAAGTGCGTTAACGGTTTTTTTTTTCTGCAAGAAACCGCAGAAAATAATTTCTAACTTACTAAAGGAGATTTTCATGTCCACCAACAATGATAATGCCGCCGCTGCTGTGATTGCCTTTGTTTCCGGAGCTGTCATCGGTGCCGCTGCCGCTCTGCTGCTGGCCCCGGCGCCGGGTCGTGAACTGCGCGGTAAGCTTTCGGACTTGGGGGAGACCGCAGCCGATCGTGTGAAGCGGCTTGCCCGCGAAGCAAAATTCAGGGTTACTCCCAAAACCAGGGGAGCGGATTATGAATATGATGGCGGCGATGCCTGGATATAACCGGACCCGCCTCGGATGAATCTGAAATACGGCTCAACCTCATTTGCCCTCGACCTCCCGCCGGAACGCCTGGCGGGAGTGGTCGCACCCCCGCCGATTGTCGTAGATGAATCTCCCGCTGACATAATCGAAACCGCGCTCGACTCCTGCCGGCCCTTTCTTTCTTCCTTCATGCCTGGGGAGAAGGTGGTGATCATTACATCCGACATCACCCGATACACAGGCAGTGAGATATACCTTCCGCTTCTGGTAGATCGTCTGACCAGCCGGGGGATTAAAGATGGCGACATCGAGATTCTGATCGCCCTCGGCATTCATCGCAAACAGACCGAGCACGAACACCAGAGGATCCTCGGTCCGCTCCATGGCCGGATACGCGTTGCAGATCACGACTGCGACGATCATGACGCGTTGACCGTAATCGGTACGACCTCAAACGGCATCAAGGTCAGCATCAACCGCAGGGCGGTAGAGGCTGATCGCCTGATTCTGACCGGCACGATCGGCTTTCATTACTTTGCCGGTTTCGGCGGAGGGCGCAAGAGCGTCCTTCCGGGCATCGCCAGCCGAAAGGCCTGCATGGCCAGTCACTTTGCCGTACTCAATCCGGGCGACGGGAGCGGCAAGAATCCGTTGGCGGTCACCGGCAACCTGGAAGGGAATCCTGTTCACCGGGCGATGGTCGAAGGGTGCGCCATGGCGGAGCCGGATTTTATCCTTAATACGGTGCTGGGCTCCGACAAGCGCATCATTGCCGCGTTCGCCGGCGACTGGCTCCTGGCGCACGAGGAGGGATGCCGGTTTTACCGGGAGAGATTCGCCTATCCACTGGCGGAAAAAGGGGATCTGGCGATTGCCTCCTGCGGCGGCTTCCCCAAGGACATCAACCTCATTCAGGCCCACAAGTCGATGGAATATGCCGCCCAGGCACTTAAGGACGGCGGGGTGATGATCCTGCTGGCCGAGTGCCGCGACGGCTTCGGCAACGGTACGTTCTTCAGCTGGTTTCGCCATAAACTCCTGGATGAGTTTGAAGCGGCGTTGCGGGCGCAGTACGAGATCAACGGTCAGACCGCCTACTCGTTGCTGCAGAAGGCGCAACGCTTCCGGATCATTCTGGTATCGCAGTTTCCGCATCAGCAGGTTGAGGAAATGGGGATGATCCCGGCGAAGACACTGGATGAAGCCATGGATCTTGCCGTGCGGATGCTGCCGGAGAAGTGGCGCTGTTATCTGCTGCCCGAAGCGGGGAGCGTGCTGCCGGTAATGGCATGAAAATGATTGCCCGTTACTTTCTTTGTTGCTATTGTGCCTCCTCGTTTTGCCTGCCTACAATACCTGGGCTCCTATGACTTGTGCCGTTATAAATATTAGCAAATACCCAGCAAAACATGACTCACGCAACGACGCAACGACGCAAAGAAAGTCTTTTTCCAGGTTTATTACGTTGCGTCGTTGCGTCGCCGCGTGAAACAAAATATTTTGGTTCCGGCTTGACCGGATTGGGATGTGACAAACATGAAATTGCACGATGACCTGAAATCCCTCGGCTCCGGCGCTACCGCCTACCGCTATGACAAGCCGGACGCCGGACTGCTGGAAGCGTTTCCGAACCCTTTTGCCCGGATGGACCTGAATCCTGCCGGAGCGGTGGGGACAGTGCATATTGAATGTCCCGAATTCACCAGCCTCTGTCCGCTGACAGGCCAGCCTGATTTTGCCAAAATTGTGATTGACTACCAGCCTGACGGACTCTGCATCGAAAGTAAAAGTTTGAAGCTGTACCTGGGCTCGTTCCGCATGCATGGCGAGTTCCATGAGTCCTGCGTCAACCGCATCTGCAACGATCTGGTGAAGCTGCTCGATCCGGTCCGGCTTACGGTGCGGGGTGAGTTTACACCGCGCGGCGGCATCCCGTTTTGGCCGACGGCGGAATACCGAAAAAAATAGCCCATCGGCTATATCAACAAGGAGAATCAGTTTTTATGTTTTCTACGTCCGACTTCAAAAAAGGGCTCGTCATCCAACTTGACGGCGCTCCCTGCCTGATCACCGATATCAACGTCAGCTCGCCCACCGCACGTGGCGCCAACACAATGGTAAAGACCAAATACCGCAACCTGATCACCGGCCAGGTACTGGAGAAAACTTTCCGTTCAGGCGACAAGGTGGATGAGGCCGATTTCGAGCGCCATAAAGGTCAGTTCCTGTACGCCGATGGCGGCAACGGAGTTTTTATGGATCTTGAAAACTATGAGCAGTTCGAGATGCCGGCTGACGAGTTCGAGCCGCTCTCGCTGTATCTACTCGATGGCACGGAAGTTATACTGGGTCTGTTTGAGGGACGCATGGTTAATGTTGACCTACCGATGACGGTAGAATTGACGGTCACGGAAACGCCGCCGGTCATGAAAAATGCGACCGCAACAGCCGAGACGAAGGAAGCGCTTCTCGAAACCGGCCTGAAAATCCGGGTGCCGCCGTACCTTGAAGCGGGCGAAAAGGTGAAAGTCGACACCAGGGATGGCCGCTTTCTGTCGCGGGCATAACAGGCGAAACTTTCCTTGAAATCACTTGACAGGGGTATCCCCGTCCTCTATGATACAAATCCCCTACGGGCCTATAGCTCAGTTGGCTAGAGCCACCGGCTCATAACCGGTTGGTCCCAGGTTCGAGTCCTGGTGGGCCCACCATTTCATACATCGAGGGATAAACGCCGGATGCCGGCCAGATATTTGGGAACGTCCCGTTACCATACCTCACCACGAGAGTGCACACCGAAAGGTTGCACTCTTTTTAATTGTAGCCGATGAAAATTCCAAAAACAGCGGATATAGTTGGAATTATTAATAAAATAGCTCCGGCGACGCTGGCGGAAGCGTGGGACAATCCCGGCCTTCAGGTCGGAGACCCCTGTGCCGATGTGACCCGCGTCATGGTCGCCCTCGATCCGGCACCCGATGTAATCGATTCCGCTCTTGCCGCTTCCTGTCAGCTGCTAGTCACCCATCATCCCCTCATATTCAGGCCAATCAAATCGATCTCGGCGGCAACCCCGCACGGTGCCATCATTCAAAAGGCGATCAGGGGGGGGCTGTCGATCGTCTCTCTGCACACCAACTATGACATTGCCGGAGGCGGGCTGAATGATCTGCTGGCGGAGAAGATCGGGCTTTCAAGCTCTGTTCCTCTCAAAATTACCTCGACGGGCGAGCTGGCCAAGCTGGTGGTATTCGTTCCTGTTGACCGGCTTGAGCAACTGCGCTCCGCACTGTTCCCCTTTACCGCGTTGCAGGGAAACTACCGTGATTGTTCCTTTGCCGCAGATGGCATAGGGACGTTCACCCCGCTTGATGGCGCGGAGCCGTTTACCGGAACAGTGGGGGAGCTGGCAAAGGTACCTGAAGAACGCCTTGAACTGCTGATGGAGCGTGCACAGCTGCCGCGGGCCGTGAAAGCGCTGCTTGCGGCGCATCCCTACGAGGAGCCGGCCTTTGATGTCTATCCGCTTCTGAATGAGGGGGAAAAGATGGGTTTGGGTAGAGTAGGGCGTCTGCCGGAACCTCTGACGCTTGGGGCGTATGCCGGGCAGCTCAAAAAAGTTCTATCGGCGCCGGCGCTACGCTACGTCGGCGACCCCGAAGCCAGAATCTCAAAGGTGGCGCTCTGCAGCGGCAGCGGCGCATCGCTGCTGCACGAGGCGGCCCGGTCCGGCGCGGATGTGCTGGTGACAGGTGACGTAAAATATCACGAGGCGCGTGATGCCGAAGATCTGGGTATGGCCCTGATCGATGCCGGTCATTTCCCCACGGAAATAATCATGGTGCAAGAGATAACGGGACGACTTGGCCGGGCGCTTGTCAAGGCCGGTTTTACGGATTGTCGGGTAGAAGCGTGCCGAACGGAATCGGATCCGTTTCGAATATAGCTGGGAATATTCAAATCCAATTGCAGCAAGGGGGAATTAATTTGAAAAAGAAACTGGATTTGCTGGAAGAGCTGCAGGAGGTCGATCAGCAGATCGACGCTCTCAGGGCCGCTCAGGAAGGATTGCAGGCTGAACTGAGTGGAATTAATCAGGGGGTGGACGTTGCGCGGGAAGAGGTTGCCACCCTTGAATCCGGCCTGGCTCAACTTGAAACTGAAAAAAGTGAACTGGAGGTTACCCACGCTGCGGAGCTGGAAAATATCGCCAGATCCGAAACAAACATGAAGGAGATCAAGACCAACAAAGAGTTTCAGGCCGTTGGTCGCGAAATTGCCGCTGCCCGGAAGCAGGTGGTTGATCTTGAAGAACAGCTGCTGAAGAAGATCGGCCAGATAGAAGAACTCTCCGGTGAACTTGCGGCAAAAAAGAGCCGCTGTGATGAGCTTGCCGAGAACGCAGCTCAGCGGATCGCGGAAAAACAGGCTGAAATTGACAAGATTCAATCTGATATTGTTGCTGATATTGATCGTCGGGAAAACGTAGCCAATGTATTGCCTGCCAGCCTGGTGAAAAAGTTTACAATTCTCCGCGAACAGCGCCGCGGGCAGGCTCTTGCCGTTGCCAGGGATGGCTATTGCATGGGGTGCAATATGCAGCTGCCGCCGCAATTGTATAATAATCTGTACAAAAACGATGAGTTGCTGTCCTGCCCGCATTGTCAGCGGATTCTGATCCTCAAGCTGCAGCAGCAGTAAATCAGCAGGAGCGGCATGTTGCCGCGAATATCGCGTCTGCAAGACGCTCCTGCCTCAAGTTTGGTTGAAGTAGTCCAGATGGCCGCTGCCGGTTTTTCCGGTGGAGGAAAGTCCGGGCTCCACAGGGCGTGACGCTGGATAACGTCCAGCGGGGGTGACCCCAGGGATAAGTGCCACAGAGAGAAGTCCGCCTGCCTCGGCAGGTAAGGGTGAAAGGGTGAGGTAAGAGCTCACCGGGTCCGGCGGTGACGCCGGATGCCAGGT
>DATNCC010000045.1:0-4817 GCA_035571735.1 Dongiaceae bacterium
GAAGTCAACCTTGATTCAGGCTACCTGATGACGGTCGGAAAGGGAAACAAGGAGCGTCTGGTGCCGATCGGGGAGTCGGCTCGCGTACGGGTAGCAGACTATCTTGACGCTGTCCGTTTGAAGCTCGATCCGCTCCGGCAGAATCCGTACTTTTTTCTTTCCCGCCTCGGTGGAGCAATGAGCCGGCAGGCTTTCTGGAATATCATCAAGAAGAGGGCGCAGATGGCGGCGATACGAAAAAACATCTCGCCACACACCCTGCGGCACTCTTTTGCCACCCATCTGCTGGAAAACGGCGCGGATCTGCGCAGTGTGCAGATCATGCTCGGACACGCCGATCTGGCCAGCACCCAGATTTATACCCACGTAACCCGGGAACGGCTGAAAAAACTGCACCAACAGATTCATCCCCGCGGGTGACCCTGCTAATTCAGGATCTAGCCCAGAATTGGTACAAGATTGCATATATGTTGGTTTCAAACATGGTTGTACGGATTGACATTACAGCTCCATTGCAGTAGTGTAGGAAACACAACAAGGCCCTGGGGGAGTCAATTGGACTGAGATCCGTCTGCTGCCGAAGATTATCTCTTCGCACAGCGGGAACCCTTTGCACCTGAACCGGGTAATTCCGGCGTAGGAAAGCGGCTTGCGGGATGTACCAGTTATCCAGCCGCCTGATATCGTATGTCAGTGCGGTTTTTTTTTTTGGGGCAAGTCAGGATCAGTTCTTCGTTTTGAGGAATAGCTTCATGAGCGATACCAGACCATTTCGTCTTGTCGTCAACAATGCGTCACAGCGGCCTGATATTTCGGGCGTCTACCTGATTACCGACCAGGGAGACAACCTCGTGGACAGGGTCTGTCAGGCGCTGCGCGGCGGCGTTGCGGTGCTTCAGTACCGCGCCAAAGACAAGGAATATGCTGCGTGCGTTGCGGAGGGGCGTGAGTTGAAGCAACTCTGCGCGCGCTTTGGAACGACATTCATCATCAACGACGACCTCCGGCTTGCCAGGGAGCTGGATGCCGACGGCGTCCATCTGGGCCAGGATGATGGCACTGTAGCCGAGGCCAGGGAACTGCTCGGGCCGGACAAGGTGGTTGGCCGGTCGACGCACGATCGGGAAGAGGCGCTACAGGCGGAGCGGGATGGCGCCGATTATATCGGCTTCGGAGCGATGTACCCGACCGGGAGCAAGGTCGTTTCGCATCTCCCCCGAGTTGAAGGGCTTGAAGCGCTTCGTGGTTTGGTTACAATACCGGTTGTGGCTATCGGCGGGATAACCACCGGCAACGCCCCTTCTGTGATCGAGGCCGGGGCGGACGCTCTGGCGGTGATTTCATCGGTGTTGTCGAATCCGCGACCCGATACGATCGTTGCTGAGCTGTCGCTCCTCTTTAACCGTACCCGCCCGTATCCACGCGGAGCCGTATTGAGCGTTGCCGGGAGCGATTCCGGGGGCGGCGCAGGCATCCAGGCAGATATCAAGACGATTACCCTGCTCGGCAGTTACTCCGCCACGGTGCTGACCGCCCTGACCGCCCAGAATACCCGCGGGGTTGCTTCGATCCATGGGCTGCCGCCAAGCTTCATGTGCGACCAGCTTAAAGCAGTGCTGTCCGATATCCCGATCGATGTCATCAAGACCGGTATGCTGCACACTCCGGCCATGATTGCCGCCTTTGCGGAGTGTCTCGGGGAGCGGAAGGTTCTTATTCCGATGGTGGTGGATCCGGTCATGGTTGCCAAAGGGGGGGCAACACTGCTTGAGCGTGAAGCGGTTCAGGTTTTTTGCGATCACCTCCTTCCGCTGGCATACCTGCTGACCCCCAATGTTCCGGAGGCGGAGCGTCTGTTGGGGCGAACGATCAGGAACGATGCGGAGATGGAGCGGGCTGCCGTCGATCTGCATGCCCTGGGGGCGGCCAACGTCCTTGTCAAGGGTGGGCATCTGACCGGAAGCTTCTCCACGGATATCCTCTTTGACGGCATCCGGTGTCACCGCTTCAGCAATGAGCGGATCTTCACCAGCAATACCCACGGTACAGGCTGCAGCTATGCCTCGGCCATCGCCACGTTCCTTGCGCAAGGTGAGCCGTTGCTGTCCGCCGTCGAGCGGGCAAAACAGTTTATCACCTCGGCTATCCGCCATTCCCGTCCGATGGGGAAGGGTCATGGCCCGGTTAACCACTTCATGGCAGCACGTGATCTGCTGCAATAAATCAGATAAGCAAATTCATCAAAGGAACATTCACATGACTCAGCTTGAATACGCCCGCCGAGGGCTCATCACCGAAAAAATGCAGATTGCCGCGGCAGCGGAAGGTGTTTCCCCGGAGTTCATCCGTGACGGTGTTGCTGCCGGCACCATCGTCATCTGCCACAACAACAAGCACACCAACGGCACTCCGCTGCCGGTCGGAGCCGGACTGCGCACCAAGGTCAACGCCAACATCGGCTCCTCGTCAGACGATACCGACATGGCAAAGGAACTGGAAAAGGCCCGGATAGCGGTCAAATACGGAGCCGATGCGATCATGGATCTTTCCACCGGCGGTCCCGTGGATGAAATAAGGAAGGCAATCATCGCCGAAACGGGCGCCTGCATCGGCAGCGTGCCGCTGTACCAGGCGGCTCTGGACGCGGTGCGGGTCAAGAACAAGGCCATCGTCGATATGACGGTTGACGACATCTTCGCCGGGATCATCAAGCATGCCGAGGACGGGGTCGATTTTATCACCGTCCACTGCGGTGTCACCCGCGGCACGGTCGAGAGGATGAAGAACGAAGGGCGCATCATGGACGTCGTATCGCGCGGCGGGGCCTTCACCATCGAATGGATGAGCTACAACAACAAGGAAAATCCGCTCTTTGAGCATTTCGATAAACTGCTGGAGATCACCAGGGAATACGACATGACCCTGTCGCTCGGGGATGGTTTCCGTCCCGGCTGTCTGGCAGATGCGACCGACCGCGCCCAGATCCACGAGCTGATACTTTTGGGTGAGTTGACCCAGCGTGCCCAGGAGGCCGGAGTGCAGGTCATGATCGAGGGGCCGGGGCACGTGCCGCTCAACCAGATCCAGACCAACATCCAGCTGCAAAAAAGGCTCTGCCACGGTGCCCCGTTCTATGTCCTGGGGCCGCTAGTGACCGATATCGCGCCCGGCTACGATCATATCACCTGTGCCATTGGCGGTGCCATAGCGGCCGCTGCCGGAGCCGATTTTCTCTGCTACGTCACCCCTTCCGAACACCTCTGCCTGCCGAATGTGCAGGATGTTCGCGACGGTGTGATCGCCACCCGTATTGCCGCCCATGCCGCCGACATTGCAAAGGGTGTCAAGGGGGCGATGGCAAAGGACATCGCCATGGCAAAATGCCGGAAAAAGCTGGACTGGGAAGGACAGTTCGCCCTGGCGATGGACCCGGACAAGGCCCGCGAGTACCGGGCCAGCTCGCCGGTTGCAGATCACGGCGCCTGTACGATGTGCGGGGAATTTTGTGCGTATAAACTGATGGATGATGCCATGAAGCGCTAGCTGTAAGTGTGGCTTGCTGCGAAATAAAAGACCTTCCGGCTTCGCGTCCGGAAGGTCTTTTTGCGTTGAACGTATGGCTCCCGGTCAGGAGAGCAGATGCACGAACAGCCCGCTGCGCAGCTTCGGCTCGAACCAGGTCGACTTGGGTGGCATGATCTGATCCTGATCGGCCAGGTCGATCAACTCTGCGATGGACGTCGGATGAAGGGCAAACGCCACGGCGTATTCGCCGGAATCCACCAGTTTGACCAGTTCGTCGTTGCCGCGGATGCCGCCGACGAAGTGGATTCTCTGGTCGGTGCGCGGGTTGTGAATGCCGAGGAGCGGAGCCAGCAGGGAGTTCTGCAGGATCGATACATCCAGCCTTCCGACGGTGTCATTCTCGTTGACGATCGCCGGAAGGGCATGCAGTTGGTACCAACGGCCGTCAAGGTACATGCCGAACTGGTGGCGTTTCTCCGGAATGACAGGAACGGGGGAGGGGAGTATTTCAAAGCTGCTCCCCACCTGGGTGATGAATTCGGCTACTGAACGGCCGTTCAGATCCTTGACTGCCCGGTTATAGGGCATGATGTTGAGCTGGTTTTCCGGGAATATGACCGTCAGGAACGAATTGTATTCTTCGCTGCCGTCATGACCCGGGTTTTTATCGCGTCGCAGTTCGCGAACCCGCCCTGCGGCGGCGCTGCGATGGTGGCCGTCGGCAACGTACAGTTTCGGAATGGCGGCAAACAGGACAATTAATCGATCGATCAGGGACTGTTCGGTTATGATCCAGACCGTGTGGCCGACCCCATCGTCCGCTATGAAATCATATTCCGGCGGGCCATTGGTGACTCCTTCGATGATCCCTTCAACCTCGGCGCAGGAGCGGGACAAGTAGAAGACCGGTTCATCATTGGCATCCAGATAGTCGATATGTTTGACCCGGTCTTCTTCCTTGTCGGCCCGGGTATGTTCGTGCTTTTTGATAACCCCGGACTGGTAGTCGTCGACGCTTGCACAGACCACCAGACCGGTCTGGCTGATGGCTCCCATCCGCTGGCGATAGACGTAGAAACAGTCACGGCTGTCCTGCGACAATATCCCGCGCCGGATGAACTCGCCCAGATTCAATTTCCCCTTCTGGTACACGGACTCATCATGGGGATCGACATCAGACGGAAGATCTATTTCAGGGCGGGAAATGTGCAGAAAACTGTTGGGGTTTCCTGCCGCCATGGCACATGCCTCTGCTACGTTCATGACGTCATAGGGAAGTGCGGCAACCTTTT
>DATNCC010000046.1:0-12949 GCA_035571735.1 Dongiaceae bacterium
CTTCAGGGTTTCACCGGTACGGGCCAGAAACCCCTCCACTGCCGCCGGTCCGGCAAACGGCATCAAGGTGACAAGTTGCGCCGCCTCCGGCACATGTCGTTTCCAGACATGATCCAGTCCCCTCTGCTGGCGCTCCAGCGCATTCACAATCTCCTCCATCCGGTCGCAACGACCGATGCGTATCATCGCCAGGGAACTGACGATATCCAGATCCCGTTTCAGGCGCCAGAGCTTGATCAGTTCGGCGGCGAACATGATGGGACAATCCGGGTGCGGCGACAGAATCTCGGCTGCCGACCGGGCTGCATGTACGTGATCGGCGAAATAGGCCAGCAGAACCCCCATGATCTGGAGCGTTTCCCTCTGCAGGGCCAGGAAGGGCATGTCCTGAACCAGCAGGACGGCCAGCTGTTTTCCCGAACTGGTGGTTAAAGGTGCCGCAACCAGATAGTTGCTGGCTTGGTTGTCCTTCAGCCGGTTCACGGTCTGATAGGTAGTGTTGCCTGTTTCCAGAGCCGCCTCGAGTAACGGATCGTCGGCAATCCATGGAGCACCTTTACCGCAGGTCGCATAGGGTTTCGGGACCCCGGACCCGGTTGCCACGGGATAGATGGCGGCGCTGTCCAGGCTGCAATAATGAACCAGGATCGACATGAATCCCTGAACAGGCTCGGAGCCCTGATTGCCACCGTTCTCGCCAAGCAGCGTCCTGATTTCCGAAATGGCCTCCCGCAGGGTTACCGGCTTGCTGATCAGGTTCTGCTCGAGGCGGTCATGGGACAGGCGCACCATGAAATAGGCTCGGGAGATCTGCTCGAACCGCTCACCGGCATGGGCGCTGAGCAGATTGGCGCGGCGCATCCGGCCGATCCATACCGAACTGAACTGGCCGCAGACCAGCGTCAAGATGATCCCCCCCAGTGCGTATTCGATCGGAAAATGATGGTTCACCAGGCCGGTCTGTATAAAAGCAAACAGGGAGAGGGTAATCAATCCGGCGGACACGAGGGCCGGAGCAAGGCCATAGCGCAGCGCGATAAGAACGGACACAAACCAGGTCCAGGGGAAGTGGCCGGTTATCATTAACGGATCTTCGGGCCTGAACAGATACCCGAGACCTATGGCCCCCACCGTGAAGACGATGCACTCGCCCCATTTTTCAAAGGCGTTGTGTTCTATTTTGTACAGATGATCCTGGAGTTTCATTTTTCGTCGATAGTGCCCAGCAGCTTGTTGATTACCTGCTGCGCCACCGCGCTTACCGCGTCTCTGCTCCACCCGCTCATGGCGCCGCTGGCACTCCAGAGCACCTTGCCGCTGGCCAGTTCCACCACCTGCAGAGTCATGCCGACGACCGGCTCTCCGTCAAGACCCACCTTGTAGCGCCATTCGTTGACGACGCCGGTCACAGCATAACGGATTTTTTTCTGGCGCGCAGCCCATTCCAGGGCCTCCTTCTGCCTCCCCTGTCCCCGGTCGAACGACAACGCTTCCCCCTTGGCCTCCACCGGGTAGGTGGCCAGACGCCGTACTCCCCGGGAATAGAGCAGAGCCGCGGTTATGGATTCGGCGCGTTCAGCGGCGTACGGAGTCTCGGTATTGTTGACGAAGGGTAAAACCGCCCATTCATCCCTGAAAGAAACCGGAGCGCTCGCTCCCTGGTTTATTATGGAGGCGCAACCGGAAAAGGTGATGGCCAGGGGAAGAAGGATGATCAAGAGGGTTGCTTTCAGTCGCATGGTTACTGCTCCTTTTGTTTTATTGTCATCAGATCAATTGAATAACCAGGTATACCCGGTTTCGAAGATGCTGTTCAGATTCATGGAACCGAAGGAACCGCTCTCCTGGGAGGCACTGAAGGAAAGGGCGTCGGACCCGAAGATCGGACCGTGAACCCCCAGTTCGTAGCGAAAACCCTCTCTGGAGACGCTGTTCCATCTGATTTCCGCGCTTCCGAAAGGTTTCCAGTTCTTCGAATAGCGGTCACGGTGCCCCATGCCGAAGGAAGCGCCCAGGCCTGCCTGCAGAAAGGATTCCGGTACGAAAAACGCTGCGTCCCTGGCTACCCCCTCCGGGACAAAGGCCAGCGCCTTGTCGAACGGCACCTCCTTGCGCTTGTATTCGTAATATCCGCCGAATAGCCGCAGGGCATAATCCGGATAATCCAGAGTCAGGGTTCGGCTCAGATCGACGCTGTAAATTCGCGATTCCCCGAGCAGCGTCCCCCCCTGATCCAGGAGGCGTGATGCGGAAAGCCGCACCTGCAGGGCGGTATGCCCGTTGAAGGAATGGGTGGCTGAAAGCGCCGCCTCATGTTTCATCCCGATCAGGGATATCGGTACACCTTCTTCCGCCCTTCCCCCGTAGGTAAGTTCAAGGGAGGTGGTATCGCGTGACGAAAAAGCATAATCTGCCGATAGACGGGCATAAGGAAAGGATTCCAGAGCGGTACGTCCACCCGCGGCAATCGAGAGATTCAGGTTTTCATACCGGCCAAGAATCCCCAGGTGCGCACTCAGGTCACGTGCCGGAGAAGCGGCCAGAACGGTTGCTTTCCGCGACAGCAGCGACAGCTCACCCAGTTCCGCAAAGATGGCATGACGCGGCGATATCCGGGTGGAGACCGTAAAGACGTTTTCCTGACCCGTTACCCCGCCAAGGTCCGAGAGGCGGAACCGGTTTCGGACAAATGACTGGCGTTTGTCGTACAGATCCCGTATCTGCTTGTATAGTTGCTGATCATCGGGGTTCTGAACGCTTTTTTCAAAAGCATGCTCCTCGGCGAGTGGTATCTGCCCGATCCTCCGCGCCCCTTCAACGGCGTCGCGGTAAGGAAGGCGTTGCAAACGCTCGTTAATGAGTCCTGCGATTGCGTCCCGATCGTTGGCTTCAAGGGCCAGGCCGAGCTGGATCCAGTAGGGGCGCACGGCATTCAGCGCATAGGCCCGCCAGAGCCACAACCTCGCCAGTTCGCTTCGTTCGGTGGCCAGCGCCCAGGCTGTGACCATCTCTCGCGTGACGTCGTCCTGCCTGCCTCGGGCAAGCCTCTCCATAATGGCATCCAGCCTCCGATCCCTGGAGATGCGGAGCGAGTGGCGCACATGATCGAGCAGGTTCTTTTTTGACGCTTCAGCTGCAGGACCGGCCCCTTTCATGTGCTTCAAGGTAATATCCTGCCCCCTCACCCTTTCCTGAAATGCCGCCTCATCCCGCCCGTTCTGCTCCAGCACATCGGCATACCCGGCGAGCCAGACCGGATCGTCACGGTAATGGCTGTAACGGCTGCGATAATATTCCAGTGCCGTCCTGTAGTCGCCCATATAGGCATAACCTGCGGCAAAAGCATCCACCAGCTCTGACGAAGAGACCTTTACCCCGGCATTCCGATGCAGTAAATCCCTGACCTCGTCATAACGGTCAAGATCGAGCAGCAGCCAGAGGTATCCGGCCAGGATTCCTTCATTTCCCGGCTCCAGGGCCATTGCCCGGCGATTGCTCCGGACGCTTTCGCCGATATCTCCGGAATGACGGTACACCTGGGAACGGAGCGCCCAGTAATAGGCTGAGGAGGAAAGGAGAGCCTGCTGTTCACCGGAGAGCGCCTCAAAAAGGAGCCTCTGTCTTTTGCCATCTCCCATCCGGTTCAGGATTTCTGCAGCCGAAAAAAAGAATAATGGATTGCCGACAGCCCGCCATCCCTGCTCCGCAACAGCCAGGGCCTTTTCCGGCTCCTTGTCCTTATACCTGCTGAATATCCTCTGGTAATCCACGTCGCGGGCGAGCCGGGCATTCAAAAGCCTCTCCGATGCTGCGCCCGCGCAGGGAATGTCCTGAACGGCCCAGCAGACATCACTCAGGGTCTCCTGATACTCCCGGTCCGTGCTGAATTCATCCGCACCCGCCAGCAAGGTCCGGTAAGCCGCGCCAAGATCGCGCATGCCATACAGAAGCGTCGCCAGAACCAGACGCTGGTACGATGAGAGGCGCGATACCGTCGCCAGTTCCCGGTAAGCGGCAATTGCCGCGGCCGGCTTGCCGGTCGTCTGATACAGGCGCGCCAGTTCAGCAAGGACAAAGCTGCGAAGCTTGCTGTTTTTGAAGCCTGTCAGAATTTCAATCGCCTTTTCCGGTTCACCCAGCAGTTCGCAGGTTTCTATCACTTCATTCAGAAGCTTCGAATCCATTCTCTGTTTCAGCTTTTTCTGCAGCAGAACCAGCCGGCGGGAATGGTAACCCACACCCTCTGCTAGTGCAAGCGCACGGTTCATCCCTTCCGGATCATTGTGCTCCATGGCTAAAACGAACCAGTGATCGAGCGCTTTTGCCGGCTGTGATGACCATTCCGCCGTCCTGGCGGCCCTGCGCCTCCAGACGGCATCCTTCGGGCGTTGCGCCACTGCAGCCTCGGCAATCAATAGTGCGTCCGCAAGATTTCCGCTCCCCATGAAGACTGAGTAGCCGGTCTCATACAACTCCTTGTCGTACGGGACAAGGGTTTGCGATACCATTTTCCCTCTTCCCTTTTCCATGGGCGACTGTTCAGGCCGAGCCGGGGAATGCCGTCCGGATTGTTCCGGCACGGCAAGGGGCGGTCCGGCAAGGGCACCGCTCACGAACGCGACCTGCAGAACGAGCAGCAGAGCCGGAAACAGACGCAGCCGAACATACTGCGCAGCTATCACCCTTTTGCTCCATTATTGGTGGTTCCGGACATCCCGAGAGACTTTTTTATATAGCGCTGGGCCCTCCCCAGGTCTCCTGCGGCAAGTGAGAGTCGCGTCAGGAAGAGCAGGGTTTCCCTGTCCCGATCCAGCCCTTCTATATTCCGGTCGGCGGATACAAGTGCTTCGGCAAGGAGATTGCCGGACTGGAGGGTTTTAAGCCCCTGGATAAAAAGCGCCCTCCTCTCCCCGAAATCACCGGTCTTTGGCATTGCCTCGAAACACAGTTGTGCGCTTTCCAGGTATTTGCCCTGTCCCAAGGCTGTTTCCGCAGTTTCTCCCGACAGAGTGCCTGCCCCCCCGTCTGCCTGGCCGGTCAACCCGAGGCGGTTCTCCAGAACCTCGGCGGTCGAAACGGCACCGATCCGCCTTGCATCATAAGCGTATTGTTTCATTTCAGCAGTGGTGGCTTCCTTTGCAAGAAGACGGGCCAGCGTTTTGTCGAACTCCCGCAGAAATGCCGTCCGGTAATCGGAACTGATTGAGCGGTCCGAACAAAGAGCCGCCACCAGAGCCCGGTAACGGACCTTCATCCGCCTGGGCCCAAGATCATCGGCATCCTGGTGCAGGTTTACAAGCAGTGTAATTGCGCGCCGCGGATGTCCGGCATCGACCAGCGTCTCGGCCAGTCGTATGCGTACCAGCTGGTCATCGGGATTTTTTTTCAGGGCCGCTTCAAGGTAGCGGATCAAGGCGGGGGAAGCCTCCCCCTCTTTGGCAAACATCTCCAGAAGGGCTTTATTCGGAAGCAGCATCACCAAAAGCAGAATAAACGCCATTGCAACGCCGGCCACGGCAATGGGGGGTGAAAATCGAACCCGGGCCGACTCCCGGTTATTGGCAGCTGACTGAGACTTCATGTTCCCCTTCCGGAAAGCCGACCGTCACCTGGTCCTGTACCGGTAAAACTGGACCGGGAGCGCCCCTGTCCATCCGCAGGGAACAGCCGGATACGTTTCCCAGTTCAAGATGCAGGGGTACATGACCCTGGAGTGCGATCGTCAAGTCTCTACCGGTTCGCGCGAGCCGTTTCAATTGCCCGTTGAATGAGATGATATACGGGGCCGTGTCCATACGTGGCAGGAGGCTGAATTCCGCCTCTTCCCCCGGCGCAAGATGCAGGTACCGCTGGTCGTTGTGGTCGCTGAAACCTGCCACAAAACGGTTGAACGGACCGGGATACCCCGATGATGCGGAGATGCGGAACTCCCGCAGCGCCCCGCTGTTCCTGATCAGCCAGCCGCTACCTTTCCTCGCTACAACGGTACGGTTGAAGTCATGGACTTTTTCAATATAATCGGAGATGAATATGCTGTTGAGATTTTTTCCGGCAGCCCAGCCATATACCGTTTCCAGTGACTTGAGTGACGATGTCTTGGTCGCGGAATAGAAATGGTAGTAAATATCGACCGGTTTCATGCGTCGCGGCGTGTCGGTCAGACGGAAGGTTTCCAGGACGCGCCGGTAACCGTAAAAAGAGTCCGTCCAGAGGTTGGTATAGACGTTTTCGTTCTGGTTCGGGGCGAACACCTGGAACCATCCCTTCTTGTAGATCCCGAGCGGCGCAACCGCGGTCATGGAAGGCCTGGAATCGGTGATGATCGTCTCCCCTCCGTTGATGGCAGCGATGCCGTTGGAGTAGGTCATGGCAATGGCATCGGAACTCGGGGTACAGTTGCCGCTCCACTGAAAGACGCGAGCCTTTTTTCCCTGAGGAAGCAGACGGCTGTTGATATAAGCCAGCGATCCGTTGATCTCGGCATCCAGATTGAATCGATATCCCGGAATCGGCCGGTTGTATCCTGAATGTCCTTCGGAGTTTTCAACCGCCTGCCAGTTGAACGGATGGGAGAACGAGTGGCTTGCGGGCTCCACCCATGGGAGTGCGAATATTTCGCGCGCAATCTTTTCGAACTCGGCCGTCTTTTCAGGATAGATGCCATTGGGCGCAATGAGCCCGGTGATTACGGATACGGTTACCGGAATGCGGTACTTCTCCAGTATTCTCGTGCGCAACTCACTGCCCGCATAACCGCCCCCCTGCCATTCCGCCCTGTTCTCGAAACCGTCGCCGTCCACATGGGCCATCAGGAGCCGGACTCCGTTTTCGGTCGTCGTGTCCGGAACCGGCATCTCCGGGAGCCGCAGCGCCTCCCGGAAAAAACGAAACGGATCGATCACCCAGAAGGCCTGGTCCCCAAAGGCCCGCAGCACAGAGAATGGCGCCAGGACATACCCGCCCCAATCGGTGATGGCTGCGGCATCCGAGGCAACTCCCTCCTGGTCGGCTATCTTCAGCAGCAGGCGACCCCTGGTGAGACGGTACGGCACCAGAGAGCCGACCTGGGGCAAGGGGGGCGTTTCGAAACCGATCATCGGGTCTTTCACCACTACCTTGATCCGGGAATTGGTCACCGCCTGACCGGTGAGTTCCACCCCCATGTTTTCCGGCAGGCTTCCGGGAGGTATGCCGAAGCTGTCCATGAATACCACCGGCACTCTTTCCTCGAAGCGCCGCAAGACCCATTTTGTGAGATTGGACTTATTTCCGGAGCTGTCAGATATGGGCCAGACCACGACCCCTGCATAGCGCCCATCCATGATCAGGTCCGGGAGTGGCGTACGCATGTCGTGCAATTCCACCCGGTATCCCAGATAGTTGAGCGGCATGACGCCGAAACGGTGCAGATCCGTGAACGCCGGGTCGCTTGCCTCGGCGCCGTCGTAGAGCCCGAGTATCCTCCGCGGCATCACCTCGACCGCTCCCACCCCAAGTGAGGCGAGGGACATGTCGGCCACCCATGGCATGTATCCGAGCTCCTGGATTCGTCCCGCCGTGGTCCGTGCCAAATCACGCTTTCCGGGCGGCACGTAGTCAATGGCTATGACCGGTATGCCGCCGGCTTTTACAGGGTCGAGCTTCCCACGCAGCCAGACGCGGTCCTCCTCTGGCACCTCCCCGTAGGTTCCGCTGGCCGCATCGTAACGCTGAAAAAGGGATTCAGCCGCTACCGCGTAAACGCCCCGCTTTACTCGCTCAAAGACCTCGAAACCCCGGTTCAGGATCAGTTTGGCCTCCGGGTAGCGCGTCTTGATGGCCAGGATCATGGCAGCCAACCCCTCTTCCCGCGGGGTGTCGTCACGTTTCGTTGCCAGTTGATACGAGTCCAGGGTGTCCAGAAAAAATCCCTTGTAACCGGCTTCCCACAGAGGCGCGATGACCCGGTCCAGGAAAAAGGTGCGCCATTCCGGATTGGCCGGATCCATGACCATACTGCCCCAGGCGCCGTTCGTCCCCACGATCCAGGCAGGCTTGATCCTGCCGGCATAAGGCCGCGACGGATTGGTTTCACCGACACTGACATAGGCGAAGAGTTCACTGGGGCCTGCCCCATATGATGACGGTGTTATTCCGCTGTCCGGATCCACCACCACGAGGTCGAATGCCTTCAGTTCGTCGATCGGGTGATTTGTTCCATAATAGAATGCTGCCGACCGGGGTGCGCCGAAGTCTGGAGCGGCAAGGGCCGGAGCAGAACAGGCGAGAACAACCGCAAGCAGCCATCGGATTACTATCATCAGCCTCTTTGGTCGCATCATAGAAATGGTTTTGTCTGACTGTTTTATCATCGGTTCTCTTGTACAGGCTGCCCCCCCACCAGGCCCTCTCTTTTGGGTCCTGCGGGTCCTCAGGGTCAAAGTGTCCCTGAATAGGACAACATGTATCCAATATGCATTTTTGGGATTATATATACAGAAATAATGCCAATAAGAATATAGTAATGATTTAAGTTAGTTATAATGTCAAACAGAAAACTGATGTCCCTAAAAAGGACAAGGTGAGACATAGAGGGACAGTGCGGACTGGCGGTACAACATCTTACGGTTTACCTTTTGGAGTACACAGATCTCCCGCAATTATGAACGGATTAAGCTCCTTTTTTTGATATTCCTCAAGCTTGGTATATACTTTTAAGCAAATTCCTACACCTAATGGAGGGCTACATGAGCATTTTAGATCTCACTCAGGAAGACAATGTTGCGACTCGATTCGGCAACAAACTCGAGGGCCGCGTGGCGTTAGTCACGGGAGGCACCCGGGGCATCGGCGCGGCGATCTGCCGCAGCCTCGCCAGCCAGGGTGCTGTGATCGCTGCAGGCTATACCGGTAATGAAAAGGCGGCGGGAGAGTTTCGCGACTCGTTCACCGGGACTTACGCAACGCCGGTCAGCATCCACAAGGGCAATTTGAGTGAGCCGGATGATTGCCGCCGCACCATCGACGAGGTGATCGCAATGCACGGCCGCCTCGACATCCTCGTCAACAATGCCGGCATCACCAGCGACAAGACCGTGCTCAAGATGACGGACGATGACTGGTTCAAAGTGCTCAACGTGAACCTGTCCGGCGTGTTCTTCCTCTCCCAGGCGGCCCTGCGTCACATGGCCGAGCGCGGCAGCGGACGCATCGTGAACGTCTCGAGCGTCATCGGCGAAATGGGAAATATCGGTCAGGCGAACTATGCCGCATCGAAATCGGGCCTGTTCGGGTTGACCAAGACGCTCGCCCGGGAAGCCGCCCTCTTGCTCGCCCGTTCGGGTAAGCTCACCGATCCCAACGGGATAGGCCTCACCATCAACACCATCACTCCGGGATTCATTGCCACGGAAATGCTTGAGAACATCCCCGACAAGGTGATGGAGAAGCTTCTGGCCCATATTCCCCTCGGCCGACTCGGCAAGCCCGAAGAGGTCGCGCGCGTCGTGCATTTCCTCGCCGCCGACGCGTCCTCCTACATTACGGGACAGGTCTGGGGCGTGAATGGCGGCATGGACATGTGATGCGGTCGAAGCACGTCTAGTCCTGGAAGAAAAAGGGTAGAGTAGAGAGCAGGCGTTACCCTGCCATATCCTCATCAAAGAAGGCAGATCGCTTTTTCCAGCGATCGCGACGAGCACCGGTTACACCACCAGACGATCGTCCTTCATGAGCTGCCATTGGTTTTCGTATTCCATGATACGGGCAACATCGGCAACAAACTGGTCATCGTAACCGAAGCGTTCCAGGAGATAGAGACCTGTTTCCAGCCCCGAGGTTATCCCCCCCGCCGTGATGATCCTCCCGCTGGCAACGATGCGGTGCCGGTCGATTACGGCCTTTGGGGCGATTTCCGCCAAGCGGTCGATCGGAACGATCTTTTCGTGCGGATCCCCGTTCTTTCGGCTGGTGGCCGGGATACCATCGAGAAGCCCCGCCTTCCCATAAACCCACGAACCTGTGCAGACACTCACCAGGAGGGTCTTTTCAGGAAGCCCCCTGACGAACTCAATGAGCCGGGCGTTATGCATCTCGGCCCGCGTTCCTATCCCTCCTGGAATCAGGAAGGCATCCATATCGGGTCGCTGATCGAGACCGTAGCGCGGATTCACCATAAGGTTTGCAGTGGTCATGACAGGAACAAGGGAATCGCCGACCAGGAATGCATCGAGCTCGGGATCCATTCTGCGGGCGACGGCAAAGACACCCGCCGGCCCGGCCCAGTCGATGACTTCCGCCCCGTTGAATATGTAGATTCCCAATCTGTTTTTCATGCCGTTCTCCTTTGTTTTGCCCCTCATTACCTTGCTCGTAACTATACCACCGGTCTCCGATGTGACAATTTGCTCGGCGATGACTTCCAGGACGTCTACCTCAATAAGAAAGCCCCCATCTCGTAACTCGAATGGGGGCTTCATAAATTCTTAGCTTATACAAAACGTGGCTTCACGTCTATGTAAGGTTCCAGATCAATCACGCGATGCTGATAAGTTTCAGCAGGTTACGACACACAAACAGATGCTATGGACTACGGTGTCCTACCCGCTTAAATCAAAGCAGATTTGGGTATCCAATTTGTGCCGGTCCCTGACGGCCTGTCAACACACGTTGTTTTGGTGCTGCAGTAAGAAGCTCTACGTCAATGCGTCCTCAATCCCGCCCGTTAGCCAGGATTAAGGCGTGGACCATCTCAATGCATTTCTTGAAGTCTATCGGCTTGGGAAGATAGGCATCCATACCTGCGGCAAGGCATTCCACTTCATCTTTCTCGAGAGCGTACGCTGTAATAGCAACTATTGGGGTGTGTCCGCCGCTCGCCAGCTCCTTCTCCCTGATTGCGCAAGTTGCCTCGAAACCATTCATGCGCGGCATCTGCACATCCATCAGCACCAGGTCGTAGCTCCCATTTCTCCACATCTCCACCCCAACCAGACCGTCCTCAGCAACGTCAACTTCGAAACTAGCTCGCTGGAGCATCACTGAAAAGACATTCCTCATTACGGTGTCGTCATCAACGACAAGTATCCGCATTATTTACTCCTTCGGGTTAGTATCTTTCCTTTCAGAATATGGTGCGGTCACCATCTCCTCGAACGGAACTGTGACTGTGAAACTGCACCCCATGCCTTCTTCAGAGACGAAGACGATCGTCCCCCCCATCCGTTCCACGATCTCCTTGCTTATCACGAGTCCCAGTCCGGTTCCGCCGTGTCTGCGGGAGTGTGATTCGTCCACCTGACTGAAGGGACGAAAGATCAGGGGTTTCTTGTCGTCGGGGATGCCGATGCCGGTGTCCGTGACGGTAAAAGTTACCTCCCAGCTCCCGGGGATGGTGCTCAATGCCTCTACCTTAAACTCCACCCTACCCTGTTCGGTAAATTTAAAGGCGTTGCCCACAAGGTTCGTAAGGACCTGTCTGAGTCGCAATTGGTCTCCAATCACGGTCTTCGGCAGATTGTCCGCCACCGACAGGACGAGGTTGAGTTCCTTGCGCCGCGCCTCAGCGGTGAATATCTCCACCACGCCGGACACGCAATCGCGCAGGGAAAAAGGTTTTTCCTCTATGGGGAGCATTCCCGCCTCGATCCTGGTCATTTCGAGAATGTCATTGAGAATCTGGACGAGGGAACCGGCCGAATGATGAGCTGTTCGAATGAATTCCCGCTGTTCCGCTTCGAGGGGGCCGCCGAGGGTTATTTCGAGCATACCGAGCACGCCGGCCATTGGGGTGCGCAGCTCGTGGCTCATGTTGGCGAGAAACTGGCTCTTGGCCCGGTTGGCCGCGTCGGCCGCCTCTTTTGCCTGATGGAGCGATTCCTCAGACTCGATGTGCTGAAGCGCCAACGAGGCAATGATGGCCAACTGACGCAGTGCTGCCTCATCCTCGGCCGAAAAGTCGCTTCCGTCCTCCTTGTCGCTGACCAGAATCATTCCATTGGGTTTGCCTTGGAAGTCAATCAGCCGAGACCCGAGAAGCCCACGCATCGGCACATGATCGTCCGGCAGGCCCCACCACATCGGATGGGCGCGCATTTCGGCGTCGGTGAGGCACAACGATTCGCTCTTCTCGATCAGGTCCATGAATACCCCGCCGCGCTCCACGTTGAAGAGCTGTCCCGGCGGACAAGACGTGGCGCCCTCCGAGCGTGACGCGCCTCCCGTAATGAACTTGCCGTTTACGTACCCATGGCCGGCGGCGCTGTAACGGGCGCCGGCCAGCTCGCGAGCCGCCTTGGCGACGGCTGTAAGCAGGTCGTTCAAGTTGGTCTGGCTGGTGATCTTGACGGATTCATCGAAAAGGAGCTTCGTGCGGTTGAGCAGCCTCTCCAGCGTCTCCTCTGCCTGCTTGTGGTTGGTGATATCGCGCACTATCGCTACTGCACCCGTAATCGCCCCGGCAGCATCGCGCATCGGCGCGGAGCTGAACTGTCGATAGCGCTGTTTCCCCGTCTGGCGATGCAGCATGATTTCTTCCCCGCGGACTATCTCGCCGCGCAGCGATCGGAGGAGAGGCGCGTTTTCCGGCAGACGTGGCTTTTTGTCCGAAGTCAGGATCTCCACCACCTCCATGATCTCCACTATGGCCTTATCCTTGAACTCTTCCAACCCCATATCGGTTACAGCGGGAAGATTCACCAGGCTCATCCGCCCCTGTGCGTCACAGATCCACACCTCATCGGCAATCCCCTCGATTGCCGCCCGCCAGTGTGCGCGCTCTGCATCCAGCTCTGCATTGTGCTTCTTCAGCGCCTCGTTGAACTCAACAATCCGCTCGTCCGCCTGCCTGGATTCCTGAACATGCCGTATGATGAGCCGATAGAGGAGAAAGGCCGTCAAGGCAATGAATGCAATACCTTTGAAAACGGAAAGTCGGGTCATTGTCGCTGGGTCTCGTATCAACAGCCCCAAA
>DATNCC010000047.1:0-13573 GCA_035571735.1 Dongiaceae bacterium
GTCGTCACAGACGGAGGCGCGGGTGCGGGTACAGTTGCGGATGCAGGTGCGGGTGCGGGCGCTGGTGCGGGCGCAGACGCCGTTAGTGCAGGCGGTGGCGGTGGCGGCTGTTTCATCGCGACGGCCGCCTGGGGTTCTTACCTTGCCCCCCAGGTGCAGGTGCTGAGGGATTTCAGGGACCTTCACCTCCTCACCAATCCGGCGGGACGGGTTTTTGTCAAACTCTACTACCGGTATTCACCCCCGGTGGCGGATTTCATCGCTCGCCACGGTGCTTTGCGGTCCGTCACACGCTGGGCGTTGACGCCACTGGTCTATGCGGTCAAGTACCCTGCGGGGATTTTGTTCCTTCTTGTCCCGATGCTTATCGCCGGTTTCTGGAGGAGAAGAATTCTCGGAAGCTGCGCTTAGTGAACACAGCCGGTTGAGGGGGGATGAATCGTTACGATTCACCCCCTTTTTTTCTGCGGCAAACGCATTTGCCGTGACCAGCATCTCTGCCAAGGGGCTCGATGGAGCGGGACTGAGCGGAATAACTGCAGCGCCTGTATCTGCGGAGGGGATTTAGAGCAAAGGTAATAGAGTTTACACCAGTGAAATCAAACAAAAAAGGAGCTACAGAATGAACTGTAACTCCTTGAATTTGCTGGTCGGTGAGACTGGAATCGAACCAGCGACCCCCTGCTCCCAAGGCAGGTGCGCTACCAGGCTGCGCTACTCACCGACGAAAGAGCAATTGTATAGCATGGCTGACATGGTTACACAAGACAATAATTACCTGCCTGCCATTTCCCGCTCTAACGAAGTGCGCCAATCCTTCACCAGGATATCATAGGTTATATTGTAATCTTTAAGAGACGCGGTGGCGGCCTCATCAAAAGAGAGTCCGCTTCCCAGACCCGACAGGATCTGCCTGATCCGGTGCCAGCCGAACGTCGCGACCATATATTTGACCAGCGAATAGCTCTGCTGATACGCCAAAGCGGCAGTGGCGGGAGAGAGTTTGCTGAAACCGGCTTCCAGCGTTCTGATGTCGATCAGGTTCCCCACACGGACGGCGTGCCCCAACTCCGGCAGGGGGCGGTTATACTGCATCCGTCCAAACATTTCGGCAATCCCCTCATTCAGCCAGAGCGGGCAGTTGCCGCGGGTCAGCTCGAACACGACCACATGGGCATACTCGTGATACAGAACACCTCGCATTACCGGAGTGATCTCGTTCAGGGCGCCAAATGGCAGGCGGATTTTACCGTCATATAATCCTCCCGACCAATCGGGGGAATCGGTGACCGTCTTATAATCGGTCCGTTTATAGATACCAACCGGAACCCGGGCCTCGGGAAACATGCCGAGCTCGGCACCGACCTGATTTGCCGCCGATTCCAGCACGTCAAGGATTGCCCGGGCAAATCCGGCATCAACTCCCGGATCGTACGTGAGGTCAAATCGGGAGCTGTAACCGCGATCCATGACGGATTCCACGTCATTTTCCCTGCGGGATTTCGCGAGTAGTTCCACGATCTCCTTTCGCCCCGGAGAGAGTTTGAGCGCCTGTTCCCACAGCGCAAGGGCCTCCGGGCGATGGTCGGTTTCAAACTGCACGAGTCCGAGATAATACAGCACCTCGGGTGAATCCTGTCTGATGGCCTTTGCCTGCTCAAGTTCATACCGCGCCACATCATATTTTTTGAGATGATAGTTGCAGATGCCCCGCAACAGGGCAAATTCGGCTTCATCAGGGTAGAGTTCCCGGGCCCTGGCGAAATTTTCATCGGCCTGCTCATAACGCTTCTGTCCGGCGAGCTGATTGCCAAAGAGCGCATATCCTTCAGCCAGGTTCCTTTTGATGCCTCTGTTGAGGGGAAACAGCCGGTAGGCTTCCCGCAGTTTTTCGATACCCTTTTCATACTCTCCATGGAGCAGCAATTCGCGGCCATAACCGTTACGCATGACCGGGTCATTGTCGATCGGTGCGGCTGAAGCTGCGGCCGGCAGCAGCAAAAGCGCGCCGAAAGCAGAGTAGAGAAACAGGGAAATTTTCAGGGTGCGGATGGTCATTTATTTGTGAGGAAGGAGCGGAGGGAATCGGCAATTCCGGCACTGTCCAGATGCAGCATGGCACGCAGCTCGTGCTGTTCTCCCTGGGGAATATAAGCATCGGGATACCCGAGGCGCAGCACCCGTATTCCGTTCAGGCCATGCTGGCCTAGCAGTTCCAGAACTGCCGTGCCAAAGCCGCCTTGCAGCGCATTTTCCTCAAGGGTAACCAGAATTCCGAACTTTTCTGCCAACGCAATGATCAATGTTTCGTCAAGAGGCTTCACGAAACGGGCGTTTACAACCGTCAGCGCAATCCCCTCCGCATCCAGGGCTCCTGCCGCTTCCAACGCCGGATGAACCATCGTGCCGAGGGCAAGAAGTGCGGCGACATCTCCTTCACGCAGCACTTCGGCACGCCCGACAGGAAGAGCCGCAAGCGTCTGGTCCAACGCAACGCCGTAGCCGTTTCCGCGGGGGTAGCGCACGGCAGCCGGGGTTCCGATGCTGATGGCGGTGGCAAGCATGTGCTGAAGTTCGTTTTCGTCTTTGGGGGCCATCAGGGTAAGGTTGGGAAGGTGGCGCATGTAAGAGAGATCAAAGGCGCCGTGATGGGTCGGACCGTCACTCCCGACAACCCCGCCGCGATCTATGGCAAACGTGACCGGCAGGTTTTGCAGACAGACATCATGGCAAACCTGGTCATAAGCACGCTGCAGAAAACTGGAATAAACAGCAAAAACCGGACGGTAACCGCCGGCGGCTAATCCGGCGGCAAAAGTCACCCCGTGCTGCTCTGCGATTCCGACATCAAAAAAACGCTCCGGAAACTCCTTGGAAAACCCGGTAAGCCCAGTCCCGTCCGGCATTGCCGCGGTAATGGCGGTAATCCGGTCATCCTCGGCGGCCAACCTGCAGAGCGCGGCGCCGAAGACCGCGGTATACGAGGCCGCGCCACCCTTCCCCTTGAGCACCTTGCCGGTCTCGATTTCGAACGGCCCGACGCCGTGAAACAGCGCCGGATTCTCTTCGGCAGGCGCATATCCCTTCCCTTTTTTCGTCAGGACGTGAATGAGGACCGAATTGTCGAATTTTTTCACGCTTTCGAGAGTCTCGATCAGTGCCGGCAGATCATGCCCGTCGACCGGCCCGATATACTCGAACCCGAACGCCTCGAAAAGCATGCCGGGAGTGAACAGGCCTTTAAAAGACTCCTCCATTTTGCGGGCGACATGAAGGACTCCCCTGCCGATTTCCAGCCGTTTCAGAAATGATTCGGTACTCTTCTTGAACCGATGGACAAATTCACTTGATGCCGTGCGGGACAGGAAATTGGAAAGGGCGCCGACATTTTCGGCAATCGACATCTCATTATCGTTCAGGATAATGATCATGTCCTTGTTGAGTTCTCCAGCGTGGTTGATGCCCTCATAGGCGATACCGCCGGTCATGGACCCGTCGCCGATAACCGCCAGCACCTTGTTGCCGCGCCCGACCAGATCCCGTGCAACCGCAAAGCCGGTAGCGGCGGATATCGAGGTAGAGGAGTGACCGACGTCGAAAACATCGTGAGGCGACTCATGACGCTTCGGAAACCCGCTTATGCCGTTCAGGGTGCGCAATGTGCCGAAGTTGTCGCGGCGGCCGGTCAGAAGTTTGTGGGCATACGCCTGGTGCCCCACATCCCAGACGATCTTGTCGGCAGGAGAGGTGAAAACCCTGTGCAGGGCGATCGTTAATTCCACAACTCCCAGAGAGGGGGCCAGATGGCCGCCATTTGCGGCGCAGGTCCTGATGATGATCCGGCGCAGGTCCGCGGCAAGCTCCGGGAGTCGGGAAGCGGGCAACCGCTTGAGATCTTCGGGTGAGTCGATTGTTTCCAGGATTGACATGCTTGGCGCCAGTATATTCAAATCCCCCTCCTGTGTAAGGAGGGGCAGGGGGTGGTAAGATTTCAGCTCCTGCGCTGCACGATATACCGCACGATTTCCCGCAGGGGGTCGGCCTCCGCACCAAAGATTTCCAGGGCCCTCAGCGCCTCATCCATCATCGCCCCGGCCTCTTCCCTGGCTGCAGCCAGTCCCATGACGGCCGGATAGGTAGCCTTGCCGCGGGCCTCATCACTGCCGGCATCCTTGCCGATTTCTTCGGTGGTTCCCACAATATCGAGAATATCATCGGCAATCTGGAAGGCCAGTCCGGCCGCTTCACCATAGCGGGTTATCGCCGCCAGCTGCAGTCCGGCGGCGCCTCCAAGGAGCGCCCCGGCCACTACGGATGCCTTGATGAGGGCTCCGGTCTTGTGGGTATGAATATATTGAACGGTCGCCAGATCGATATCATGGCGTCCTTCACTCTCCATATCGACCACCTGGCCGCCAACCATGCCATGGGAACCGGCGCAGGACGCTATCTCATGGATTACGGCCAGCAGCACGGAAGGGTCGCAACCTTCAGCATGGCGGGGATCGCTGGCCAGCTTGAATGCCTCTGTCAATAGCGCGTCGCCGGCCAGAATCGCGATCGCTTCACCGAATACCTTGTGACTGGTGGGGTTGCCGCGCCGGAAATCATCGTCATCCATGGCCGGCAGGTCGTCGTGAATCAGCGAATAGGTGTGGATCATTTCCATGGCACAGGCTGCCGGGACGGCACGTCCGGCATTTCCGCCAACCGCCTCACAGGCCGCCAGCATCAGAATCGGCCGCACCCGCTTACCCCCCGCAAAAACAGAGTAACGCATGGCCTTGTGGACGCTGTGCGGCAACTCCGTTTCTTTCGGCAGAAAACGGTCAAGCGCCGCATCGATGAGGGCACACTGCTCTTTCATATATAAGTTCAGGTCCATTGATAGTTTCCTTTCGTCACACTTCTCCGGATTCAAAAGGCTCCCGTTTCAGGGAACCATCCTTCTGTTTCAGAAGAATCTCGACCCGCCGCTCGGCATCGTCGAGCCTGCCGGAGCAGAATGCCGCATGCTTCACCCCTTCTTCAAAGGCTTTCAGAGAGTCTTCCAGCGAAAGCGAGCCGGTTTCCAGGCGCTTTACGATTTCTTCCAGTTTCTTCAGTGATGCCTCAAATTTTTCTGTAGCCATGGTCGAGATCCCGAGTGGTAAAAATAAATGATTGTATACGGATATTGCCGCAGGCGTCAAGTTTTGCAGGAATCAAGCGATTCTACACGGCAGCTCGCCTGACCCCGGTGAAGTTTCAGCAGCAACAGTTCTCCGGTTGCCAGCGACCCTGCATCGGTCACCACCGCCCCGGTGCTGCCATGCGTTGCGATCGCATAGCCGCGGGCAAGGGTCTTGAGCGGGGAAAGCACCTCCAGACGCGCGGCATTGTCGCCGAATTCCTGCCGGATGGTCTCCAGCCGCTGTGCCAGCAAACGTTCAGCCCGTTCCGACAGCAGAGTAATCCGTTGTCGCAGAGCATCTATTCTCCGTTTCGGATCGTTATGCTGCAGAGCGTCCCGAAGGCGTTCAAAGCGGTCGCGGCGGCGATTGACAGCCGTACTCAGACCCGACTCCAACCTCCCGGTCAGATCATCCAGTCTCTGGGCCAGATGCCCCAGCATCATCCGCGGATCATGCAACGACCTGCGCAGGCCTGCGAGACGGCCGTCGAGCGCTGCAAGCAGGTTCTCTACCGATCTCCGCAAGCGATGCGAAAGCGCTTCAATCTGGTTGCGAAGCTCCTCGGAGCTGGCAATTACCAGCTCGGCAGCAGCCGAAGGGGTCGGCGCCCGCAGGTCGGCCACAAAGTCGCAGATGGTCCAGTCGGTTTCGTGGCCTACAGCCGATATGATCGGAATCTTTGAGCGATAGACCGCCCGGGCAACCACCTCTTCGTTAAAAGCCCACAAATCCTCAAGGGAGCCGCCGCCACGGCCGACGATAATCAGATCCGTTTCGGCCAGCCTGTTCATCTCGTCAATGGCCCGGGCGATCTCCAGCGCCGCCCCTTCCCCCTGTACGCGTACCGGATACAGCAATACCTCCAGCGAGGCAAAACGGCGCTTCAGGACATTAAGAATATCGTGGATGGCAGCGCCGGTGGGAGAAGTAATTACACCGATTTTGCGGGGAAAGCGCGGGAGGCTGATCTTGTGCGTCTCGGCAAACAGCCCCTCATGAGCCAGTTTTTCCTTTAACTGCACGAAGGCGGTCTGCAGGGCGCCGATTCCGGCCGGCTCCATGTATTCGCAGATCAGTTGATATTCGCCACGCTGGTCATATACCGAAATACGGCCACGTGCAATCAGCGCCATCCCGTCAGTCAGCCTGAATTTGAGATTTTTTACGGCACTCTTGAACATCACGCAGCGCAGCTGGGCGCCGGCGTCCTTGAGGGTAAAGTAGCAATGGCCTGAAGAAGGGTAGGAGAGATTGGATACTTCTCCCTGCACCCAGAGCTGCTCGAAGTTTTCCTCAAGCACGCCGCGAAGCAGGGCGGTCAGGCGGCTGACCGTGAGAATTGTTTTTTCAGAGAAAATGTCCAAAGAGAGTTCTCGTCCGGCATGCCGGAAAACATCTGAAGTATGGGGACTAAAGATCTTCCCCGCCATAGCGTATTTTCATTCCGGTCAGAACGGCATTGCAGATCAGAGGAGTAATGTTGGCCAGAATCAGCGGCCAGTCTTTAATAAGAATACCGTAGAACATCCAGAGTGCAACGCCGAGCGCCAACAGGAGCGGCTGCCAGACGGAAATGTCGCGCACATGGCGGGTTTTCAGCGTCTTGACAACCTGCGGTATGGAGGCGATGCTGGTGAATGTTCCGGCCACGAGACCGACTGTCGTCGCAGTCACGAACGCTTCCTCCCGTCAAACGCCGAGCTGGCCCAGTCAATCTGGGTCAGCATCCCGCGCAGTACGGTGACTTCACGGCTGTCGAGGTTTGCCCGGAAAAAGATGCGCCGGAGCGAGCGCATCATATGCGCCGGATTCTGTTCATTCAAAAAACCGATCTTGTTCAATGTGGCATCAAGGTGCGTAAACAGCGTCTCCATCTCTTCGGATTTAGCAAGCTCGATCGGGCGACCTCCCCCGGCCGATTCAGCGGCCTTGCCAAGCTCGTAACAAAAAAGCAGTACCGATTGGGCCAGATTGAGCGAGCCATATTCATCGGAGGTCGGAATGGTGGCATGCCAGCGGCAGAGGGAGAGCTCCTCGGTGGTCAGGCCGTTGTCCTCGCGGCCGAAAACGATTGCCGCCCGGCACTCCGGAGTGACCTGCTCCCTGAAGCGTCCGGCCACCTCCGGGGGAGAAAGGATCTCCTGGCGATATTTACCATGGCGCCGGGTGGTGCCGACCGTCAAGGTGCAGTCCGCCATGGCTGAAGCGAGATCCGGGAAAACCAGGGTCGATTCGAGCAGATCCCGTGCCGCAACGGCAAACTTGAGCGCTTCCGGGTCAAAACGATTGCACCCTTTTACGATTCTTAACCGGGTAAAACCCATGTTTTTCATGGCCCGGCAGGCCATGCCGATATTGCCGGGCGATTGGGGCTCAACAAGAATGATTATTATATCTTGGTTCAAGATTTTGCCTTTCGTGATTCACGTACCGCCCGCATCCGAGCCAGCCGTTCCCTGACCGGTTTTTTCAGCTTCCAGACATGCCATGCATGAACAGACCACGCCATGCAGATGAAACCGAACAACAGCAGAACGAGGTAATGTTCATAATTACTGACGTTGTCGAAAACGAGCGAAGCGCTCTTGCCGAACAGATACCCCCCCAGGGTGAAGGCTGCCGCCCAGGTGAAAGCACTGGCCAGGTTTATCCAGAGAAATGTGCGGGGGGCAAGATTTGTTATGCCGAGAATTATGGGCAGTACGATTCTGAATCCGTAGGTAAACCGGGAGATGAAGGCTACAAAGTTCCCATATTTTTCAATCATCTTGAGTGCTTCACGAAACTTTCGGGCAATGGTGTGGAAACGTTTGAGCAGCCCCCTCCCCTTGAATCGCCCGAGGTAAAAAAAGAATTGATCGCCGAGAAAAGAACCTGCCCAGGCGGTACCTGCGACACCCAAGACATTCAGATACCCCTCAAAAGCCAGAAAACCGGCCAGGAGCAGAATTGCTTCACCCTCCAGAAACGTGCCGACGAAAAGCACCCAGTACCCGTGAAGCTCAAGGTATTCTTTGAGATATTGCTGAACGTGCACGTCAGCCCCCGTTATGGAACATGCTAAACGGCAAGGCGGCCGGTTGTTTTGGTGAGCGGATTTATTTTCGGCAGGAAACGCATTCTGATCATCCGGATTAATGTGCGTGCAACCACATTTGTCATGTTATTTCCAGGATGTCAACTCACCCCGACAAACAGGCTGAGCGCACTCATAGAAAGTTATTTTAAAGTATAAGACGGGTAGAAACGGTTTCCAGACTGCAAAACACGGAAGAGTACCGTAAAGGATTTTTTTGGCCAAGTCAAAGCAAATTGAAACCTCAAAGACAGTGACAATCCTGATAAAACCAAGATAATGAGCTTGACAAGCTGTTGCTTTTACAGTAGATTTTGCAGGTTGTAGATTCGATGGTGTTGATTGGTTTCGTGCAATTCCGTTCGAGGATATTGATGGCAGTTATTTCGAAAAAAGACAGGCTGGTCGAAGAGGCACACAAGCTTGCGCTTCGCGGTCAGTTTGACAAAGCGGCAAATGTCTACGAGCAGATTCTTGCATTGGACCCCACCGCTATTAACTTGCGCCAGAAACTGGCAGAGCTGTTGATTAAATGCGGACGGAATGATGACGCCCGCAAAGAGCTTGAGTCCATCGGCAGCTTTTTTTCAAAGAACGGTTTTTTTCTTAAAGCAATAGCGGTCTACAAGCAACTGCAAAAGCTTTTTCCCGCCGACATTTCGCTGTCCCTGTCGCTTGCCGAACTGAACGAAAAGCACGGTCTCATCGCAAATTCCCTTTCCGAATACAAGCTCGTATATGAGTTTTATGAAAAAGCCGGCAATATTCACGAGGCACTCGGCATTCTCGACAGAATGCAGAATGTTGACCCTCAAAATATCCCTATAAAGATCAAGCTTGCTGAAGCCTATCTTCAACAGGGAAAGAAGGATGAGTCATACGCCGTATTCTCGAAAACAGCCTCCCTGCTGCTGGAACGCAATGACAACGACATGCTTTCCAGGATATGTTCACGCATCCGGCAGTTTTTTCCCGACAGGCAGGACTTCATGGTTGAGACGCTTTCCGAGCAGATCCGTCAGGGAAATGCCGCAACTGCAGCAGAGAGCCTCCAGAGCCTTATCCGCTGTAACCCGAACAACAAGCACCTTTGGGATTTGATCGTTCAGGCATACCAACTGCTTGATCAGCCTCATCGGGTCAAGGCCGCCTTTCAGCATTATCTGAAATTCTTCCCCTCGGAACCCGCGGCGATGCTCGGCCTCGTCTCGTCCGTCACCGCAGAGCAGAACCTTGCAGGGGCACTTGAGCTGCTTGATATATACGAGGCGGCTCTGATTTCAGGCGGATTTCTGCAGCAACTTGAGCAGGTCTATCGCTCACTCAACAAGATAGACCCGGCTGACATCAGGGTTCTCGAAGGTCTCGCCAGGGTTGCCGCTTTGACCGGTAATGAAAGTGAAGAGCGCTCGCCCGCTTTGAAACTGCAGTCACTCGGTGTTGTCTCCCAGGATGAGCAAAACGACTCGGCAGGATCGGAGTTGCCGCCCGCCTTGATTGATGAACAGTCATTGGAAACCGTTGAAGCCATTGATTTTCCTTTCCTCGAAGAAGAAGCTTCAGAGCAGACAGCTGTTCCGGTTTCAGGTGCCCCCGAAGCCGAACGTTCGCCTGCACCTGTACCGGACGCCAAGTTTTCCGATGCAGCCTTTGATGCGGTTCAACTCCCTGAAGAGGAGATTGAAATCGAAATTGAGATCGATCTCGACGCCCCCTTCGGTTTACCCGATCAGGAAGCCGGTGCTGTTTCGGCCCAAGACAACTGGCTTGACTCGGTGGGCGACTTGTTTGACTCCGTCGCCACCGCTCCGCGGGGGGTAAAGTTCGGCAACGAAATGGATAACTCCGACATACAGACGCATTTTGACCTGGGCCAGGCATTCAAGGAGATGGGTCTGTACGATGAGGCAATCAACGAGTTCCGTCAGGCTTCGCAAGACCCGGCACGCCGGGTGGAATGCCTGATAATGCAGTGTGCTTGCCTGAGAGAACGTGGTGAAGTGGAAAAAGCCGTCACCATGCTGCAAGCACTGCTAAAATCGGGATTAAGCGAGGCAGAAAGCTGTGCCGTAAAATATGAGTTGGCATCGGGATACGAATCCGCAGGGAAAAAGGAAGAAGCGAACATTCTGCTCGGCGAAATATTTGCCACAAATCCCGCTTTCAGGGATATCGGCGTACGCCTCAACGCTGCAAATTTTTCGGAATCACTCGATTTTTCAGATGAGGATCTAAAGGATTTCTGACGTAATTCAAGTCTTCTGCAAGACATTTTTTCAGATGTCTGATGTTGTTCGCTGATCATGCACTCGGGAGGTAAATTACATGAAAAAAGCTTTCTCCGCCATGATGCTTTTCGCAGCGCTGGGGTGTATGAATTCTGTTGTTCTTGCCGCAGAATTGCTTGACGTAAAACCGGTTGTCGCCGGCAGTGCCGTATCAATTGAAATATCAGCCGATATCGCTATGACCTACACCTATTACAAAATCCCCGGCCAGGCTCGGGCAGTCGTCGACATTGCCGAGGCTGATCCGGAAAAAGTCGAGCCTTTGATTGTCGTCAACAAAGGCGCCGTATCAAGCATCAGCGTCGATAAAGCCCAGATTTCCGGCCTTGTCGTCAGCAGAATTATTTTCAATCTCGTATCCGAATCAGATATCCTGGTAAGCGCAACCCCTGATCGCAAACAGCTGACGGTGACATTTGCCGGTCCAGCCGCCGCAACCGGCAAACCGGAACCTGCGCAGATACCAAATCCCGTCCAGCCGCCGGAAACGGTTGTGAAGAGTGCGCCGCCTCCAATTGTTGCGGCGACCCCTCCAGTCGGCGCCGGTCACGAAGAGGAACGGACCTTGTTCGACAAGCCTGCTGCCAAATCCGTCCCCCCGCTTAACAAAGCTGCGGCTGCGGAGGTGCCACTCCCGGCGGCACCTCAAGTGATGCGGATCCCGAAACTTGAGCCGGTAGTTCCCGTTGTCCCGGCGCGCTCCCCGGCACTGACGGTAAGGGATATTACTACCGGAGCATCGTATATTGAGATACGCACCAACCAGCCTGTCACGGATTACAAGGCAACCAGAATAACGGGCCCTGACCGTCTCGTCATTGATATTGCCGGCGAAAAAATAAACCAGAGACCAAAGTCGGTCGCCATCAGGAAGTTCGGAATTTCAAAAGCCCGCATCGGCATATCACCCAAAAACATTCGCATTGTAATTGATTCAGGCAAAGCCAGGTTTCCTTCCTATTCCATCACCAATATCGATGAGGGGCTGCGGATAAATTTCAATCAGTAAGTCTGGCAGGGGCATGATCAATCTGCAGGATAAAAAAACGGCCGCCCTGCTCAAATCGGAATGAAGAGCAGGGCGGCCGGTTTTGTTCGGGAATAATCCGGAATTTGCTTAACCGTCGATCAGTTTTCGGTCATAAAATGCTGTTCATAGAGATCTTCAAGAGTCTGCAGATGCCGGCTCTCCTCCTGAAGGAGCTGGGCAAACAGTTTTCCCATCGGTGCGCCCGCGCAACCGTTTGAAACCTTGCCATAGAAATCCACGGCCCCCTTTTCAAGGTGTATCGCATAGATAAGAGCCTCACGTACTCCGGATTGAGGGCCGAGCTCCTGCTTTTTTAACAGGTAATCAAGGTGCATGGTAGGAATAGGTTTGTCGAGATCATCGCCGCCATCCATACGCCCGTCGAGCAGTGCTTTCTCCAGCTGATGCTTGTGGTTCAGTTCATCCAGCGCATTTTCGCGCAACAAATCCTTGGCCCCTTTGTTTGTCAGCTGGCGGATAGCGGACAGATAATTGCGAAACCCTTCCTCTTCCATCGTGATCGCCATTTCAAGAGCCGCGTCAAAAGTATAGCAGACCTGGTCATTTTCCATGGTTATGCCTCCTGTTCGATCAGCCGGACAGAGGTGATGAAAACCGGTTCCAGCGGCACATCCGAATGCCCGTTCTTGTTGCCGGTTTTCACAGCGCGGATCTGGTCAACCACGTCCATTCCTTCAAGCACCTGGCCGAACACGCAGTAGCCAAAAAGATCCTGGTGCTTCCCTTTATGATCAAGGAACGCGTTATCAACGGTGTTGATGAAGAACTGACAGGTCGCCGAATCAACCACGGCAGTACGGGCCATTGCCAGTGTGCCGCGCGTGTTTTTCAGCCCGTTGGTCGCCTCGTTTTTTATGGCAAACTTGGGTTTTTTTACCTCCATATTTTCATTCATGCCCCCGCCCTGAACCATGAAATCCTTGATGACGCGGTGAAATATCAGCCCGTCGTAATGGCCGTCCTTGACGTAGGACAGAAAATTCCTGACGGTGATCGGAGCCTTATCCTTGAAAAGTTCGATCTTTATGGGGCCCATCGATGTTTCCAGCATGACCTGCGGGTTCTGGTCTGGCATAATGCTTCCTCCGAAATTGTTGAGTGTTCTTGAAGAGTGGCTAGTTAAATACTACGATTCGGTACCATAGTTCAAATAAAATGCAGTACGGCGGTTAACGACTTGTGCCTACTGGATTCTCAACACGATTTTCCCGAAGTGCTTGTCCTCCTCCATCATGCGATGCGCGTCGGCTACCTGGTCAATGCTGAATACTTTTTCAATGATCGGAACGATGCTGCGATCGGCAAATTTAGGCAGGGCACGGCGGGAAAATTCCGCAACGATCTCGCCTTTTTCAGCAACCGGGCGCGACCGGAGGACGCTGCCTATGATCTGCTGACGTTTCACCATCATCAGGGCAAGATTAAGCTCGGCCTTGATACCGCTGACAACGCCGATGATAACCAGCCGTCCCTTGTAGCCGAGCGAATTCATATTGGGAGCCAGGTACTTGGCGCCGACATGATCCAGGATCAGGTCAACTCCCTTCTTGTTGGTATATTCCTTGACGACCTCGGTGAAATCCGGAGTCTCATGGAAGTTAATCAGAAAATCCGCGCCGATCTCCCTGACCCGCTCCATTTTTGCGGGGGAAGCGGTCACGATCAGTTTGCTTGAGGGGGTCAGTGCCCGGCAGAGCTGAATTGCAGCGGTATTAACCCCGCCGCCGCCGCCATGCAGAATAGCCGTTTGAGAGTCCTTGAATTCACCGATCATGAAGACGTTCAAAAATGCCGTGATATAAGATTCGCAGACGCAAGCCGCCTCCTCGAAGCTCATACTCTCCGGAATGCGCATCAAATGACAGGCGTAAGCAACCGCAAACTCGGCATACCCCCCCCCGCCGACCAATGTCATGACCCGCTCGCCGACCTGCCAGCCGGTGACGCCGTCCCCCAGCTCTTCAATAACACCTGAGACTTCCAG
>DATNCC010000048.1:0-3057 GCA_035571735.1 Dongiaceae bacterium
AAACGGGTCAAGGCGATCATTCTTGACGATGCCGGCATGAAAATGCGTCCTCCCAAGGATCAGGACAAGTTCCGCGACGCCAACCGCAAATTTGTCGAAGGGCTGCGCAAACACCCGGTTACCGGTGAAGGACTGCCTGCCTTCGGCACCAACGTCCTGACCAATGTTCTCAATGAGGCCGGCGGCTATCCCAGCTACAATTTCAAGAGCGGGCAGTTCGCCGGCTCCAACAATCTGAGCGGAGAGACACAGGCCGCCCTGGAAATCGAGCGTGGCGGTCTGGCCACCCACGGCTGCCACCGTGGCTGCGTCATCCAGTGCTCGGGGGTCTACAACGACAAAGACGGCCACTACCTGACCAAACAGCCCGAATACGAGACGGTCTGGGCCCACGGCGGCCACTGCGGCATCGACGATCTGGACACCGTTGCCCACCTTGACTTCCTGGACGACAACATCGGGGTGGACACCATCGAGATGGGGGTTACCATCGGTATCGCCATGGATGCGGGTATCATCGAGTTCGGCGACAAGGCAGGGGCAATCCGGCTGTTGGAAGAGGTTCAGAAAGGCACCCCGCTGGGCCGCGTCCTCGGCAGCGGCGCAGCCATTACCGGCAAGGTGTTCGGCGTCGAGCGGGTACCGGTCGTCAAGGACCAGGCTCTTCCCGCCTACGATCCACGCGCTATTCAGGGGATCGGCGTCACCTACGCCACCACCACACAGGGAGCCGACCACACCGCCGGCTACGCCATCGCCACCAACATCCTCAAGGTGGGCGGTGACGTGGATCCGCTCAAAACCGAAGGGCAGGTCGAGCTGTCGCGCAATCTGCAGATTGCCACTGCGGCTATTGACTCAACCGGCATGTGCCTGTTCATTGCCTTTGCCATTCTGGATCAGCCGGATACGTTCCAGGCGCTGCTTGACATGTTAGGGTCTTTCCATGGTATATCCATGACCGGCGATGACGTCGTAGCGCTCGGCAAGCGCGTTCTTTCCGCCGAGCGGGATTTCAACACCCGGGCCGGCTTCACCAAGCATCACGACCGGTTGCCGCGCTTTTTCTACAACGAGCCGATAGCGCCTCACAACCAGACCTTCATGATGAAGGACGAAGAGCTGGACGAAGTATTTAACTGGTAGGGATGGGCACCGGTATTTCCGCCATCTCGGTGCCCGTCCTCGGGCCTTCCTTGTGCGGCGTAGCGATGCTACGCCTCCGCGGAGTCCCTGCGACGGAACCGACCTGACGCAAATCTCGGCACCCAGTGAGGTTTATGCAACAATGCTGAGAGCGGCGGGGCTTTTTGCCCCGCCGTTTTAAAAAGAGTCACGACCGAACTGAGCCGGGAGGGATCATGCTGCTGGAACAACTGGTGGAACAAGCTGCCAAGCCGCCGGAGTATGACTGGCACTCATACTATAGCTGGCTGTTCAGCGAGCTCGCCGGCCGGGACGTGACAGATTTCAATTTCTGGCTCTGTAAGAAATGCCTCTCCGTCAATATCGTCTACCTCCCGGCGCGTTATGGAAAATGCCGCAGTTGCGGATTGCTGCATCTCCCCGACGACATGAATAAATCAAAAGAGGAATAGATCCGGTGAGTGACGAGCCCAAGAAAAATCTGGTCCTGACCATGATGCCGGATCAGCTGACGATTTTCTTCCCGCTGCTGCAGAAGGGGGTGACGGTTCCGGCTACGGTCGGCTGCACACTTAAAAGCCTGCTTTGCGACCAGTTCGCCATCCCTTCCGACTATGTAACAGACCGGGTAACCACCATATTTCTCGATAACCGTCCTGTGGATGACCTGGAGCGCACTATTATCCAGGATGGTTCGCGGGTAACCCTGTCGGCTGCCATGCCGGGTCTGGTCGGCGCTACCATGAGACGCGGCGGGTTCTATGCAGCACTTCGTCAGGGTATCAGCCATGTAACGGAGAGTGGGGCTGCTGCAGGTGAGAGCGGGACTGTCCGCTTGAAGCTTTTCAATCTGCTGCTGGCTGAACTCGGACCTCTTGTCCTGGCGCGTGGCCTGATTCTTGAACATGGCGAGTTGGCCGATCTCTTGCAAGACCTGCCAGGACAATCGGTAGATTTATCTGCCTGCTCGGGCCATGTGCTTCTAACCGTAGTTTTTAGAGAGTGAAAAAAATGAATGTAACCGTAAAGCTTTTCGCCTCATTCCGCGCCGGGCGTTTCGACATTGAGACCAGAGATTACCCGCCCGGAACTACTGTGGCTGATGTGGTCGACAGTCTGAACCTGCCGCAGTCCGAGATGGGAATCATGATGATCAACCACCGTCATGTCAAACTGGAGCGTGTACTGGAAGAAGGGGACACGCTGGCACTCTTTCCTCTTCTGGGTGGGGGGTGACATGGCGACTCTGCCGACTTTCATACGCGATCATGCACAAGGCGAACTTCTATCCTGGAAGCATCAGGTAGAGGCGGCCAAACGTTTCGGCCTGACACTGGCCCATGTTGAAGAGGCTGCCCTGGAGCGAGGCATTCTGCCGGCCCGCTATCAGCGCAATCGCAATATCATCTCTGTCAGTGTCCAGATGACCCTGTTCCACAGCAGTGTAGCCGTGATCGGTTCTGGCGGACTGGGCGGCTATATCGTGGAGGAGTTGGCGCGACTGGGGGTCGGCAGGATCGTTGTTATCGATCCGGATGTTTTCGAGGAGCATAATCTGAACCGGCAGCTGTTCAGCTCTCCTTCGAATCTTGGTACAGCCAAGGTTGAAGCAGCTGCCAAACGAATCGGTGAGATTAATCCCGCCGTAACTCTTGTGCCGATACAAACGGCATTTTCTCCTGAAAACGGAGCTGATCTGCTTCGCGGATGCCTGGTTGCGGTTGATGCACTCGATTCGATCCAGGTCCGCCTGGAGTTGGCTGAGGTCTGCACTGCCCTTAACATCCCTCTGGTGCATGGCGCCATTGCCGGCTGGTTTGGACATGTCGCTACCCAGTTTCCAGGCGAAAACACGCTGCAAACCATCTATAGCTCCTGGAAGGCCGGCAAGGGCGTTGAGCAGGTTTTGGG
>DATNCC010000049.1:0-11324 GCA_035571735.1 Dongiaceae bacterium
CGCTCGATCGGGATGCCTACCTGCGCGGAACCTCGGTCTATTTCCCGGACCGCTGCATTTCGATGCTGCCGGAGCGGCTCTCGAACGGCATCTGTTCGCTCAATCCGCATGTCGACCGCCTGACGATGACGGCCGAGATGCTCTTCGACCGGAGCGGAACAATGCTGGACTCCTCCTTCTACGCCAGCGTCATAAAGAGTACGGCCCGCCTGACCTACACGATCGTGAAACAGATTATCGTCGACGACGACCGCGAGCTGGCCGACAAGCACCGGCCGGTGGCGCCGATGCTGCTGGAGATGAAGGAACTGGCCCTGATCCTGATGGCGATGCGCAAGAAACGGGGGAGCATCGACTTCGACCTCCCGGAGCCGGAGATCATCATCGGCCTGACCGGCCTGACCGAGGGGATCATCCGGGCCGAACGCAACCTGGCCCACCAGTTGATCGAGGAGTTCATGCTGGCCGCCAACGAGGCGGTGGCGCACTTCATCACCAGCCGGGACATCCCCTTTCTGTACCGGGTCCACGAGAACCCGGACCCGGCCAAACTGCAGACCTTTCAGGAATTCGTCTTCGGCTTCGGCTACGAATTCAAGCTGGTGGAAGAGAAGGTCAAGCCGTCCGAACTGCAGCGACTGCTGGCCCAGGCCGACGGCCGCCCCGAGGAACGGATGATCAACTACTCCCTGCTCCGGTGCATGAAACAGGCCCGTTATGCCGCCGACAACGTCGGGCACTTCGGGCTGGCGTCGGACTGTTACTGCCACTTCACCTCCCCGATCCGGCGCTATCCCGATCTGGTGGTGCACCGGATCCTTAAGGCTGCACTGGCCCTTACGGCGGAAAAAGAGGGGAAGCGTCCCTCCAAACAGCTGACGCTTGCCACCGAACGGCTGGCGGAGGTCGCCGAGCATACCAGCAAGCGTGAGCGGGTCGCGATGGAGGCCGAGAGGGACGTGGTGGAGATGAAGAAGCTCCAGTACATGCAGCAGCATGTGGGGGATCAGTTTGACGGCTACATCACCGGAGTCACCCCCTTCGGTTTCTTCGTCGAGCTTGAAGAGCTGTTCGTGGAGGGTCTGGTACATATCTCGACCCTGACCGACGACCTGTACACCCATGCGGAGAAGCAGCACTCCCTGATCGGACGGCGCACCGGCACGGTATTCCGGATAGGCGACGCGGCGCGAGTCACGGTGGCGTCGGTGTCCCCGGCCACGCGCCGGATCGAGTTCGTCCTGGCGGCACATACCGCCTCCACCCCCGCCACCCGGCCGGGTGCCGGAACGGCCGGAGCGGAAGAATACCCGCGCATCCCGCTACGGGGCAAACGGCTGACCGGTCTGCAACCACGGGGTGACGGTCGTGACCAGAGTGGCAAGGGCGGAAAGTCAGGACGTAGCGGAACGTCCGGCAAAGGAAACGGTGGAGGCAGGAAGCGCCGCTGATGAGCTGAAGCCACATGTTTATTAGCTAATTATTCAATCGGGTTAAGCCCGACAGGCACCCGGCCAATTTCAAGAGAGTATCGTCAAAATGGAGAATTTCGTACTGATCGGCGTTTTCGTCATGTTGGGGATATTGCTGCGGCGTATCGAGGCTTTCCCCAGGGATACGCCCCAAGTCCTCAACATGTTTGCCCTTTATGTTTCGCTGCCGGCCTTGATTCTCCTCAAAGCGCCGCATATCGCCTTTTCCCGCAACGACATGGTTGTGGCCCTGGTCCCATGGGGAATGCTTCTCTTTTCCATGGGACTGGTACTTGTGGGGGGACGCCTGTGGCACTGGCCGCGCTCCACCATCGGGGTGCTGCTGCTTGTCGTCCCCCTGGGAAACACCTCCTTCATGGGTGTACCGGTGATTCAAGCTTTCTTCGGTACGGCTGCCCTGTCTCATCTTATCATCTACGACCAGGTGGGCACCATGCTGATCTTCGCCACCTACGGCTCGGTCATCCTCTCCCTGTATGGCAGGGGCAGTTCCCTCAGTCTCCCCACAGTGGCCCGGCGGATGCTGTTATTCCCCCCCACCATCGCTCTGGTTATCGGACTCGCATGCCGTCCCTGGCTGACTGCGGAGAAGGTGGCCCAGTCTCTGCAAAGTGTTGCCTTGACCCTTGTCCCGCTGGTGATGACCGCCATCGGTTTTCAACTCCGGGTAAGGCTGCCGCACAGGGTCATGGCACCCCTCGGGTTCGGTCTGGGGATAAAACTTATCGCCGCCCCTCTTGCGGTCCTGCTGACCTGCCGCCTGATCGGTGCCACGGGCCAGGCCGTTGATGTCTCCATCGTGGAAGCCGGCATGCCGCCAATGGTAACCGCCAGCGCTCTTGCCGTGATTGCCGGCATGGAGGCCGAGTTGGCCGTGGCCCTGGCCGGAGTCGGCATAATTCTTTCCTTTGGCACCCTTCCGCTTCTGTACTGGCTGATACGATTTGCCGGCAGCTGAATGACAGGGGTGGAACGTTAAAGCCTGGATTATGGCTACTAGCTGATTTCAAGCTGATGGAGGAGAACAACCGATGCGATCAAACAAGACAAGCAGCAGGTTTGGTGACGATTACGGAATGTTCCGGACCCGGCGCCCAGTGCACACCTATTCCATCATCGCCCGCGATCCGGCTACCGGTGCATTCGGGGCCGCGGTCCAGTCGCACTGGTTCGCTGTCGGGACGCTGTGCCTCTGGGTCGAATCGGGTATCGGCGCGGTTGCAACACAGGCCTTCGTAGATCCCGGGTATGGAAAGCTCGGCCTCGAATTGATGCGGGCGGGAAAGAGCGCTCCTGACGCGCTGACAGGCCTGCTCGCTGCAGATGACGTCCGTGAAGCCCGACAGGTCGCCATGATCGACGCGACGGGCCTCGTCATGACCCATACCGGCGGGAAGACCATTCCTGCCGCGGGGCACCATGTCGGAAAAGAGTATTCGGTGCAGGCCAACATGATGCTGAACGACCGGGTGTGGCCCGCGATGGCGGAGGCGTTTGAAACGGCAACGGGCGACCTGGCCGGCCGAATGCTCGCTGCGCTCGAGGCGGGACAGGCCGGGGGAGGCGACGTGAGAGGCCAGCAATCAGCCGCTCTGGTCGTTGTCACGGGCAAGCCCACGGGACGCCCATGGGCGGACAGGACCTTCGATCTGAGGGTGGACGACCACCCCGCTCCCCTGGAAGAATTGCGCCGCCTCATTCAGCTGCAGCGGGCGTACAACCATATGAATGCCGGTGACAAGGCCCTGGAGCGCAGGGACCACCCGCAGGCCCTTGAGGAGTATGTGACGGCCGCGAGGCTTGCGCCCGGGAATGTTGAGGTCGTCTACTGGCATGCCGTTGCCCTGGTGAACATGCAGCGCATCGATGACGCCCTGCCGCTCTTTCGAAGCGTCTTCGCACGGGACCGGCGCTGGGTCACGCTGACACCGCGCCTCGCAGAAGCGGGGCTGCTTCCCGATGATCCGCACCTGATCGAACGAATCTGCGAAGCGTGAGACAACGTCGCAGCTGTTTCATGTTGCCAGCCGGTACGCCACTGTGATAGGAAGACGACATGAGCGATGAGAGAGCAATCCCCTTTATTGAACATCTGGTTGAACTGCGCAAGCGGCTGGTCGTCATTGTGATCGCCGTGGTGGTCGGAATGGGCGTGGCCTGGAATTTCTCCGGCGATCTTCTCAAGTTCATCGAAAAACCGTTGACCGGCAAAACCTACCTGACCGAGATCAAGAAAAATGTGTATCTCAAGGTCAAGGAACTTGCCCCGACAATGTACACCCACTACAAACTTGACCAGGAGATCAACACTCCGCAGAAACTGCACCCCCTTAACTACAGCGCGCCTCTTGAACCGTTTTTCATCCAGTGCAAGATTTCGATGCTGGCCGGTTTCGTAATTGTCCTGCCGATCGTTTTCTTTCAGATCTGGTTGTTTGTCGCACCCGGCCTGACCAAGCGCGAACGAATGCTGGTGGTCCCGTTTATTACCGTTGCCACTCTGACCTTCTGTGTCGGCGCCATGTTCTTTCTGATCATCATCTGGCCGGTAATCATCAATTTTTCACTGTCGTATGAGGCCGAAGGGCTGCAAAGCTGGTTCAACATCAGTGCCTACGTTAATTTTTGCCTGCGCCTGATCCTGATCTTCGGTCTGATCTTCGAACTGCCGGTTCTGACTCTGCTGCTGGCGCGGTTCGGAATCGTTAATTATCAGTTTCTGGCCCCGAAACGGAAATACGCACTGCTGGCCAGTTCAATCGTCGCCGCTTTTCATGCCGATCTGATTACCATGTTCGTTATCATGATCCCGATGTACATGATGTACGAGATAAGCATCTGGGTGGCGCTGATCTTCGGCAAGAAGAAGCTCGCGAAAGAGGACGAGATCCCGGGTCAGCCGGCATAGACACCACGATAATACAGTTGACAAGTCCCGGCAAAACCCCTAAAAGGATAGAAAAAGTCTTTTAGTACGCTGGAAGTAATTTTCTGCCGGAAAAGCAGGGGATGACTTCGTAACGCACGTATCCTGTTTATCAGGCAAGGGGTTTTGTATGATGGATCTGACTCGCAAAGGTGAATATGCAATCAGGGGTATCGTGTATCTGGCGGGAAAACCGATTGACAAGGTCTGCCTGCTGAGTGATATCGCCGCTGCCGTTGATGTTCCTCCCACGTTTCTTGCCAAGATATTCCAGCAGTTCAGCAAAATAGGGCTGGTCAAGTCGTTCCGGGGCACCGGCGGCGGCTTCATGCTGGGACGCCCCCCTGAAAACATAACCCTGCTGGAAGTTGTTGAGGCGGTTGAAGGACCGATAATTCCGAACCGCTGTGTCGTTACTCCTTCGGATTGCGATCGCTCCGGGACATGTAACGTCCACCCTGTGTGGCAGCGGGTTCAGGGTGAGGTTCGCGGCGTACTGGAGAGAGTAACGCTCAAAGAGCTGGCTTCAGGGAGATCAACAGACTCAAATCATTGATATTGTTTGTTTAAATCAAAAACAAGTTGACTCCTGCCGGTTGGTGATCTATTGTCCCGCTACATTGTGCAGAAACGTGAAAGTCCCGAAAAACGGGATTTTCGCATTTTCGGGACAAAATAATCCAGAAAGGAGCATCCCGCCGGAGATACGCCCTCGCAGCTTGTGGGCAACGACGCCGCTCCGGCAAAGCCGATACAACTTCCCTACTCTATTATTATGCGAAAAAAACTAATCTATCTGACGTGCATGCTGTTCCTGACGGCATGCGAAAATGCGCCGTATAAACTGGCGGATATCCAATCATCCAATTCGCTGGTCACCAAACCATCCATCCTCGACAGCAACAGCATCTCCATTATCCAGCGAAAAAAACAGCAGGCGGTTATCGAGGCTGCATTCTCCCGCAGAACGTCACTCGAACGGGCGCATCAACTGGCGGTAATCTGTTATGAAAAGACTGCCGGCACGGTCTTCATGCCCTTTGATCTGGCGGAGATCGCCCTGGCTGAAACAGGCGGGCATCAGCTCTCCTCCCGGGCAGTTTCTACACAGGGAGCACGTGGAGTCTGGCAGTTGATGCCGTTCCGCGCCCGAAGCCACGGCTATTCGGCCAGCGACATGCAAGACGATGGTAAATGCGCCGAAGCCGCCGTCTGTGAGCTCTACTCCAAACTTGACATGGCCCAGGGAAATCTTGAACGCGCCAAAAAGTACTATTGCGGGCAGGGCCCCCAGGCAGACGCATACATGAAAAAGATCAGAATGATCCGGCGGGAGATGCTGTCGGAGCTTCACCTTCAAAGCGATAAACTGGCATTGGCTGACACGACATTAAGGGCCCGTTGACGGGGTGTTTTTTCTTGATATAAAAGCAGCCGCTCTGCTATAGTCGGGCGGCTTTTTTTGTACATGTTATCTTATCGGTAAATGGAGTTATTTGTGGAGAGAGGAACGTCATCAAACGGTTCGACCGGACTCAACCTTCGCACCAAGATGGTGCTTCTTTCCGCGGCGGCTTTTGTCGGTATCCTGCTGGTTGGTTCCATCAACCTGACTATGTTGAATGAAGTAAAAATCGGCGGGATCACCTACAAGAATATTCAAAAAGACCGGGACGCCCTCGAAAGCATTGCCCTGCTGAAGGCGGACCTTTTTCAGATCAACAGCGAAATGCAGAACTTCATGGCGGCGAACGATGCCGCCACCGCCGATAGGAACAGCGCCGCCATAAAGAACCTCGCGGACGACATCGAACTCAATTTTGGGATTGCGCTCGAGTCGGTTAATTCACCCGGCAAGCATGAGGCCATAAACAAGGCAAACGCGATCTGGAAGGAATACCAGAAAACTTTGCAGGAAGAGGTGCTGCCGGCCGCCGCGAAAGGCGATGTGGCCAAGGCCAACGCCCTCATGGCCGGAATCCAGGCGCAGCGCTTCGGCATGTTCAGCAAGTCCGTAGTGCAGATGGTAGGCCAGATCCGGCAGGATGTCAGCGGCTCCGAGGAAAAGGCCGCAGAAAGCATCAGGGCAAAAATCGCCACAACTGCCGTTGTTACGACCATTGTCGTCTGCCTCATCGCCCTGTTTTCATATCTTATCACAACCTCGATTACCAAGCCGCTCAGAAGTTGTGTCGAATTTGCCAAGGCAATGGCCGGCGGCAAACTGGATGCCCGACTTGATGTGCGCGGGAGTGGAGAATCGGCCGAATTGGCGCAGGCGATGAACATCATGGCCGAAAATCTTCATAGTATGGTTTCCCGCATCAGTTCTACAACTGAAGCACTCACCTCCATTGACAACAATCTCGAAAATGCCGCCCGCCAGGTTGTAAATTCAGCGCATACCCAGGAAAAATCCGTTCTGGAAACTTCACAGGCTGTTGTGAAAATCAACGAATCCGTGCGCGAAGTATACGTAGGGATCGATAAACTTTCGGCGTCTGCCACCGAGACGTCTGCCTCGTCGCTTGAGCTGGCTGCAACAATCGAAGAGATCGCAATAAGCGCGGAAAAGCTGGAAGAAGCCGTTGAAGAGGTCAGTTCTTCCGTCACGGAAATGGTCTATTCAATCAAGGAGGTCAGCACAAGCATTGTCAATTTGCTGGATGCTTCGACTTCGACCGCTTCATCAATTGCCCAGATGGATGCTTCAATCAGACAGGTCGAAAAAAACGCCATGGATTCGGCCTCAATTTCCGAAACAGTCCGAAGTGATGCAGAGACCGGTAAAACCGCCGTTCTTGAGGCGATTGCCGGCATGCAGGCGATCAGGGCTTCATCGCAGATCACTTCGGAGGTCGTTGAAACACTCTCGTTGCGGGTAAACGACATCGGCGCCATTCTTTCCGTTATCGACGAAGTTGCGGAGCAGACCAATCTCCTGGCGCTCAATGCCGCGATCATAGCAGCCCAGGCGGGTGAGCATGGCAAGGGATTTGCCGTGGTGGCCGACGAGATTCGGGAACTGGCCGAACGTACCAGCAGCTCAACCCGGGAAATTGCAGCGGTCATCAAGGGTGTTCAGGAGGAGACGCGGCGCGCAGTTGATGCGATCAGCAGGGCCGAAGAAAGCATTGCCACGGGCGAGAAACTGTCGCAACGTTCCGGCACCGCACTCGAGAAGATCGTTACCGGCGTTCAGAAGGCGGGAATCCAGGTAAGCGAGATCGCCAAGGCGACGGTTGAACAGGCGCGAGGCAGTCAAAATATTCGGGAAGCGATGGAAAGCGTTGAAAACATGGTCGAAAATATCGCCAGCTCCGCTCATGAGCACTCCCGCGGCACCGACATGATTACGGCGGCGGTTGAGCGCATGAAGGATCTTACCATCCATGTACGCACCTCGACCCGTGAACAAAGTCGCGCAAGCAACCTGATTGCCCAATCCGTGGAAGATGAAAACGCCATGGTGGACCAGATTCGCGAAGCGTGCCGTTCGCAGGTAGACAGCTGTGCCACGATTTCGAAATCCGTCAACATCATAGAAGATGCGACGCTGGCAAACAGCCATGCAACAAAGACCATGAATGCGGCAGTCGAAGGCCTGACACACCAGATTGATCTGCTTGAGAAGGAGATGGCCGGTTTCAAGATATGACCGGTTCAAGTGACAGCGATTATGAGCAGACTTGCGGCACACTTCAGCACACTTAAAGCGGAACATTCAAAGGCCCTGGTGACATTTATTACCGCCGGTGACCCGGACCTGCCTGCGACCGAAGAAATTATTCATCTTCTTGAGGAAGCCGGTGCCAACATCATCGAACTCGGGGTCCCGTTTTCCGATCCCATGGCTGACGGGCCGACGATTCAACTCTCCTCCGAGAGAGCTCTGGCCTCCGGGACGACACTCCATGGTATTCTGGAGTCCGTAAAGAGGGTGCGTACCCGTTCCCGGATTCCGATTATCCTGATGGGATATCTTAATCCTGTTCATGCCTACGGCTACGACGCTTTCTGCCGGGATGCGGCGGAAGCCGGGGTAGACGGTGTGCTCCTGGTGGACATGCCTCCGGAAGAATCGCGCGAGCTGACCCTCCCGGCGAAGCGCCATGGGCTGGATGTGATCTTCCTGCTGACTCCGACCTCGGATGACTCGCGAATAGCTGCCGTAAATCGGCTTGGCAGCGGTTTTGTCTATTATGTCACGGTAACCGGGGTAACAGGAGCCAGAAGCTCTGTTTCCGGGACGCTGTCGCAGGAGCTGTCCCGGGTGAAACAGACCATTTCTCTTCCGGTCATGGCCGGGTTCGGGATATCTACCCCTGAACAGGTCGCCGAAGTAGGTGGACTTGCTGACGGGGTCGTTGTCGGCAGTGCGATTGTAAAGCTGTTCGAACAGTGCAGCGGAGAGCAACTGAAGCAAAAACTCCGACGGTACGTCAGTGATTTGAAGCGAGCCCTGGCAGGGTGCGGACGCTCTTGACAGCGCTTCCGGATTCTGCTACCAGGCATTTTATTCGTTCTTGCCTATTACATGATTACGAAAGATACGAGGTTACTTATGAGCTGGTTTAATAAGGAAAGAGTCGGTATAGAAAAATCGGGCGGCAAGAAAGTCACAATTCCCAACGGCATGTGGGTCAAGTGCCCTGGCTGTTCAGAATCACTGTTGGGCAAGGACATCGAAGCCAATCTGCAGGTATGTCCGAAGTGCGGTCACCATTACCGGATTTCCGCGCGAAAGCGCCTTGAAGCCCTGCTCGATGGCGGTGTCTGGCAGGAGTTTGATGCCGGTGTGACATCGATTGACTTTCTTGAATTCAAGGATGCCAAAAGCTATCAGGAACGTATCGATGCAGCACTCGCAAAAGGCGGGTCAAAGGATGCGGTAATTTGTGTCGAAGGGGCTATTGAAGAACTGCCGGTGCAGGTTTCCTGTTTTGATTTTTCCTTCATGGGTGGGAGCATGGGGAGCGTGGTCGGCGAGAAGATCACCCGTTCCATCGAACGCGGCCTGCAAAAACGCCAGCCGGTAATCATCATCTCCGCTTCCGGCGGGGCTCGCATGCAGGAGAGCATCCTCTCCCTGATGCAGATGGCCAAGACTTCAGCTGCCCTGGCAAAACTCAAGCGGGCCGGTATTCCGTTCGTGTCGCTGCTGACCGATCCGACGACCGGAGGCGTAACCGCCAGCTTTGCCATGCTGGGAGATGTCAACATCGCCGAACCGAAAGCGCTGATCGGTTTTGCCGGTCCACGCGTCATCGAACAGACGATCCGCCAGAAACTGCCCGAAGGTTTTCAGCGGGCGGAATACCTGCTCGATCATGGCATGATCGATGCCATCATCCCCCGTACCGAAATACGTACTAAACTTGCTTCCATCCTGAAGATGCTGCATCGTCCCATCGCCTGACATGCCCCTGACAGATGCGCTGGAAAGGCTCTACGCCCGACGGCGCTTTGGGATACGGCCAGGCGTCGACAGGGTCGTCAGGCTGCTGGCAAATCTGGGCAATCCGGAAAAACAGTTCCGCACCATTCATGTCGCCGGCACAAACGGCAAAGGCTCGACAGCGGCCTTTCTCTCATCCATTCTCCTCAGCGCGGGGCACACGGTTGCCCAGTTCAGCTCCCCTCACCTGGTACGTTTCACCGAGCGGTTCAGAATAAACGGCAGGGAATATTCGGCTGAAAAACTGGCAAGCCGAATGAATACCGTGCTGGAGGCCGCCCCGGAGGAAGCGACTTTTTTCGAGATAACTACCGCTCTGGCGGCCCTGGTTTTCAGCGAAGAGCGGGTTGAACTGGCCGTCATGGAGGCCGGAATGGGTGGCCGTTCGGATGCGACCGCCGCTTTTGCCGGCGAGATGACCCTGCTTACGCCGATTGCCCTCGACCATACCGGCTATCTGGGTACAACCATCGCGGAGATCGCCCGGGAAAAGAGCGGGATCATCAAGCCCGGTACGACCGTTATCTGCGCGGACCAGCCCGATGCAGTCCGGGTGGCGGTAGAAGAGCAGAGCCGTGCCGGGAGCTGCATCCTGAAAAGCCTCGGCGAAGATTTTTCGATCGGCTGGAACAGCGACCGGACCCTCGATTACCGGGGCATGAACAGAAAACTGACGCGGCTCAGGCCAGGTTTGCCCGGCCGCTATCAATCAGGCAATGCCGCTGTTGCGCTTGCTGCGGCCGAGGCCCTTGAAGCCGGCGGAACGAGTATCGGCACTTCGGCGTTCATTCAGGGTATTGCCACGGCTTACTGGCCGGGCCGCATGGAACTTGTGCCGGGCTCCCCGCCGCTGCTGCTGGATGGTGCCCACAACCCGGCCGGCGCTGTCGCTCTGGCGGAAGCTCTGGGAGAGTATTCCTTCACACGGCTGCTGCTGGTGACCGGGGTCTGCGATGACAAGGATATCGACCGGATATATGCACCACTGTTGCCGCTTGTCGATGCCGTTTATACGGTGACACCCGCTGTGGAACGGGCTGTTAGTGATGAGGAACTTTCACGTTTTTTTCACAAAATGGGAATCGCCGCCCAGCCATGCGGCTCCGTAACGGCGGGAATCAGCACGGCTCGCAGCCACGCTGCCGAAGGGGATCTTGTTCTGGTGTGCGGATCGCTCTTTGTGGTAGGCGAAGTCAAGGCATGGCTTGAACAGGAATGCTATACCGGAATCAGAGGCTGATTGTTTTGATGATGCGCATTTACTATCTTCTTGTATTTTACATTATCTGCTGCCTGGCACCCGCTGCCCGGGCTTCCGAGTTACCTCTTCCGGATGAAAACATACATATCAACGCCGATCGCATGAGCCAGGTCACGTCCGACGGGGTCTACACCGCTGAAGGGAATGTCGTCGTCCTGAAGCAGGGGATGAAACTGGTTGCCGACC
>DATNCC010000050.1:0-13180 GCA_035571735.1 Dongiaceae bacterium
CCCAGGTTCCACTACCGATGCTAACCAGCAGCAGGCACAAGGTGCAGGTTGCTACACACTGGGTAATTCAGCAGAAGCTTCTCCGGGTACTATAACGGCTGAAGTCGGCAAACTTGACCAGAATGGTCAAACACTTACACAGCGTCCTAACATCATGGACGACCTGAAAGGACCATCACAGGATGGTGGTGCCACTACTCCTGAAATGTTTGATAACTGGGGTGGCTGCGATGACCATGGCGCTCCTCTGGGCAACGGTAATCACGGCTTCATTAAACGGATTGTCCGTCCGGTTACCTACTAATCTTCGTCAGGGTTTGGCGAGGGGGTTCCCCTCGCCAAACGACTGAACATGTTATTGGCCGGCGCGAAAGCGTCGGCCTTTTTTTTGAACCTTCAGAGGCTGCCGGCTCCTGATTACCGTTGACTGCTGCAAGCGCAAGCTGGTATATTGATGGTTGTTAAATTTGCACCTTGCTTCCTACCCTATTTTCGGAGTTACCAATGAATTATGTACGCTGTTTTTTAACCGCAATTCTGGTCATTGCTTCAATCAGCAGTATCGGCTGTAAATCAAAGCAGGATAAGCCGGGTGCGAATGCCGGTAAAACGGGCGCAACTGCCGTGGGTGGCAAGGCTGCAGCACCTTCCGTGTCGAACGAGGAAAAAGATGCAGCGAGAACAGCCGCCGCGCGAGTCCTGGCGCAGTTTTCATCCGGCGATTTCGCTACCATATACAAGGATTCCGCCGCAGGTTTTAAGCAAATAGGAAGTGAGAGTCAATTTGTTGAGAAATTTCAACAGACCCGGCAAAGAGTGGGGGTACTGAAAAATCCGAAAGAAATCAGTTTTGAAACACGCCCCGACAGCAGCCATGTCCTTGTCTATCGTCTTGAGAACGACCATTATAATACCGATATGCGCCTGACATTCAGTCGTATAAAGAGTGGCAAGATGGAACTCTCGGGATTGAACCAGCATGATGAGTTGAAAAAGTAGATTTTAGGCTGAAGACTGAAGACTTAAAGGTTATAAAGGTTGAAAGTTGAAGGTTGATTTAAGTGTTTTTCCTTCAGCCTGACTTTAAAAGACAGATGCGGGTAGTGAAGTTGCCATGATCAGAAGAATATGCTTTTCAATACTGTTTCTATTTCCAGCCATTTCAGCGTATGCCGGCCATGGAACCATCCAGGAAACCGATACGGAAATCATTATCGAATATTATGGTGATGATGCCGATAAGCTGATAACCAGGGCCGTGGTGGAAGCACGGGAAAAAGAAATTGTGCAGCAGGAAAAAGTAGTTGAAATCCGTAAAGCTAAAATCGATAGAAATGCATCAAGAAATGCAGAACATCGCAAAGTCGAAGAAGAATAGTCTGTCTCCATCCTGCTGAACTGGCCTTGATGCGCCGCATTACTCCCTTAACTAAATTTTGTGTCTGGTCAAGTAATGCAGCGCTTTCGCCAATGCTGATTGTGCTGTTTTCTGCTTTCAATTTTTGCCGTTATTTGCTACGTTGCTTTGATTTGATTTTACCCAGAATACGATTTCAACAGCAAAAGGAAGAGTATTAGCCGATGAACACAGACTCTAAGCCCTTCAGACTGATATTTGTTTCCCCTTGGCCCATGCTTGTTTTCCTCGTCATCCCACTTCTGGTCATCCTGAACGTGAAGTTCCATACTCAGCTCCCCGTTGCGAATCTCCCCAAACTGCTTCTCGTTAACAATTTTATCTTTGCGTTATTTGTTGCTTCCCGTTTCCTTTGGCACCTTTCCAGGGTTGGCAAGGTTTTCAGGTATGGCGCCGGCCATTGCAGGCCGCGGAATTTCGTTGCCCTTCGCACTTCGCCTGCCGAAACGCGGCGAGTGCTTGATAAAGCCGGGTATGTCTTTACCGCTGATGGAACATATGGTGAAAAGAAGGACTTCGGCTACCTCGGTACCACAGTTTTTTACCTGGGGCTGCTAATTCTCCTTTCTGTCGGGACTTGGGACAATCTGCGGCAGTTTACCGGTATATTGCTGGACGGCCAGGGGCCGGCGACCAAGCTGAGCCGGCTTCAGTCGTACAAGCGGGTCAACAAGGGCCTCCTTGCCGCCAGCCCTGCCTCATTGCCGCAGCTTTCGATCACCAGGCAGATATTTCCGGATGGCAGCCTCCCAAAGGGTGCGACCGAGATTGTGCTTGTTTCCGAGGACGGCAAGTCGCAAAATAAACTGCTCATTCCCGGAGTTCCGGTCAGCTACGGCGACTATGACATATCAATGGCGAAGCTGGTCTTTGAGCCGGAGATTGTGATCAAATCCAGGGACTCCAAAGTTTTATTCGATGCGCTGGTCAAGCTCGACCCGCTGGTACAGAAACGTGGCGTATTCAGTTTTTACGGTCTGTTCAACGGAGTTGATCTGGGTGGCGGGGTTTATTATCAACCGGAAAAAAGTACCCTTATGGTGGTTATCTCCAGGGGCGATAGAAAAACTGTGGCCGACATGACGTTTCAGGTTGACCAGCAGGTGGTGCAGGGGGATTATATTCTCTCCTGCGCGAAGATGGGGCAGTGGTCCGAGATTCATGTGGTTCGCAGGAGACACAAGGGGCTGTTGGTCTTTGGAGGTGCTCTCGCACTCATCGGCCTTATGCTGAGGATTGCAATCCGTCCGCAACGCATCTGGCTGGAAGATGCTCCGGAAGGATGCCGGGCTTGGGCCGTTGGGAAGGATACAATGAAAAGGCTGAAGGCTGAAGACTAGCCTAAGGAGTTGAAAAAATGGCTTACTGGGAAACAATTTTTTACTTGGTGTCAATGGTGATCTATGCACTGGCGGGGGGAGGCTTCATCTACTCCTTTGTTTTCAAGAACCCCCGGGTTGTTCAGAAAGTGACCCTGTTTGTTGCTTTAGGTTTTGTGGCCCAGACGGCGGCTATTATTGCCCGGTTCAACGCCACGGGTCATCTCCCCTGGTCGGGTCATTATGAATATGCCCTGATGGGGGGGTGGTTTATCGTCGCCGGAACCCTTTTTGTCGGCTGGCAGAACAAACAGCTTCAGGGGTTGGCGGTTGGTACCGTTCCCCTGGTGCTTATCATGCTCGGTTACGGCTATATGCAAAATCCGGCATTGACCCCCATGGCTGCCAGTCTGAAAACCGTCTGGCTTTATATCCATGTTTATTTTGCCTGGCTTTCCTTCGGTGCTTATTCCCTTGCCATGGCCGCAGGGGTGGTTTTCCTGCTGAAACAGAAGAGTGAATCTCGGGAGGTACCTAACCCGGCATACGACCGGTTCCCCACCCTGGGCCGTCTGGATGAGTTGATTTTCCGCTATGTGGTATTCGGGTTCATTACCGATACCATCATGATCTCGGCCGGCGCCATCTGGGCAAAAGACCTCTGGGGGAGCTACTGGGCGTGGGATCCTGTCGAAACCTGGTCTCTTATATCCTGGCTTATCTACGGTATCACCATCCATCTGCGGGTTACCTTCGGCTGGCGCGAAAAGAGGCTGGCGTGGCTGGCGATCGCCGCTCTGAGCAGTGTCATCATCTGCTTCTTCGGCGTGAACCTTGTTGTCAATACCAGTCTGCACGTATTTCAGGTGAGATAAAGGTTGAAGGCTGAAGACTGAAGGTAAAACCGATAAAGACTGAAGACTGAGGAATACGTCTGAAGGTTGAGGGTTGGGGGGCTTGCTTATACCTTCAGCCTTCAACCTTCAGCCTAAATAACACATGTTCAATAAAATAATCAAATATCTCAGCTCCCTCCGCTTTACCATCCTGCTCATCAGTCTGCTCGGAGTGATTTTTGCGCTCGGTCTCTGGGTACCACAGAAGAGACTGTTAAAGACAATATATATTGCGTGGCAAAAGAAATCCCCGGCGCTGGTGTCTTTCCTTGACGCGCTAGGACTGACCACTATCTACTCCTCACCGATCACGATTACCTTGTGGCTACTGTTTTTCCTTAACCTGTCACTTGTTCTGTGGCAGCGTCTGCCGCTTGTCAAAAAACGGATAACGCTCTCTGAAACGATGATAGCCGATCCCGTGACCGCGGGAGGTTACCCGTTCCGGGAAACATATCCCATGCCAAACGACCTGAATGGCGAGACGGTTGTCGGCTTGCTCCGCAAGCGCGGCTTCACCGTACTGGGGAACGAAACCGGCTTCTACGGCGTAAAGAATCGCCTGGCGCCAATTGCCTTCATGCTCTTTCATCTCAGTTTTTTTCTGATTCTTCTCGGCGGTCTTATCAGCGTGTATACCGAGTTTATCGGTTATGTCGATCTTGCCCAGGGAGAGTCGTTCCAGGGCGAGCTTAACCGCTACAATGCGTCTCCAAGCCCGAAAATGCCGGAGATCGGCTCCCCACCAACCGTCTCTTTTACGGTAAAGAGCATAGTTCCCAAGGTCATCCATAATACACCGACCGGAATCAGTGTCCTGCTGGTCGATAGCGCCGGCAAAACTCATGATGTGGATATCAATCGCCCTTTCGATACTGAACACACATCGTTTGTCTTCAAGCATCTCGGGGTGTCGCCGCTCTTTGTCCTCAAGGATTCTTCCGGAAAGGAGATCGAGGGAGCGTATGTTAAACTCGATGTCCTGAAAATGAAGCCTGACCGCTTCACCATGGGCGGATACACATTTATTGCCACGTTCTACCCGGATTATGTTCTTGAAAACGGGAAGCGGGCCAGCCGTTCCATGGAATTCAACAACCCTGTGTTCTTCATTTCCGTGGAACAGTACGGGAAGAAGATCGCCGAGGGGCTTGTCCCGAAGAACGGATCCCTTGAGTTTGCCGGTTTACGTCTTGAAATGCCCGACATGCCTTTTTGGGTACGTTTTTACGTCGTCAAGCAGCGCGGGCTCTCGATCCTCTATACGGGCTTTGCCATTGCGACGATCGGTGTTATCTGGCGGCTGCTCTTTTACCGGAGAGAGATCATCGGCGCGGTGCGTGAACGGGACGGAGTGCGTTGTCTGGTTGTGGCGGGGCGTTCCGAATATTATAAGAGTCTTGCGGAAGATGAGTTTGCAAAATTATTTGGTGAAATAGTTGGAGGCAGGTTGAAGGTTGAAGGTTGAAGGTTGAAGGTTGAAGGTCCCCTTCACTCTTCAGCCTTCAGCCTGACTTTAAATAACTCGGAGATATACTATGAAACGTTTAATGATTCTGACACTGGCAGCACTGACATTATGCTCTGCATGCAATAAGAAAGAGGAAAAGGTCGTGCTGGATAATTCGCTGCGTATCCTGGTGAATTTCAACGGCAAATACGGATACTGCGACCGGGGCGGGACGACGGTCATTCCTCCCCAGTTTGATTCGGCCTCGCTCTTTTCCGAGGGCCTTGCGCCGGTTCATGTTAACGGCAAGGACGGTTTCATCGATGCCAACGGGAAGATGGTAATTCCCCCCAGCTTCGATGCCGCATCAATTTTTCTGAACGGCAGGGCATCGGTACGGAAGGGGGATAAGTGGGGTTACATCAATCAGGCCGGAAAGACGGTTACTGATTTCGATTACCTGTCCACCTTTGCCTTTACCGAAGGTCTGGCAGCAGTGATTGTGGCCAAGGACCGCGGCGCAAAGGCCGGTTATATCGATGACAAGGGCAAATTCGTCATCAAGCCCCAGTTTGATGATGCCGCCCAGTTTTCCGAAGGGCTTGCCGCCGTTAAAATCGGAACCAAACACGGCTATATCGACAAGACCGGAAAATTAGTGATTCCCGAGCAGTTCTTCCAGGCCGCCATGTTTCGCGATGGACTCGCCATGGTAAAGATTAACGGCAAATTCGGCATGGTAGGGTTTGTCGACCATGCCGGCACCATGGTCATTCCCGCTCAATACAGCGAAGCGACGAACTTTAATGACGGGGTTGCCGCGGTGAAAACGAAGGGCACCTGGCAACTGATCGACCGTACCGGAAAACCGATTCTGAATCAGGATTTCAGTTCCCCATCCATTTTTACCGAGGGGCTGGCGCCAATAATGGTAAAGGGCAAGGTCGGCTATATGGACAAACAGGGCAAGATGGTGATCAAGCCGCAGTTCGATGCCGGTTCCATATTTGTCGGCGGTATTGCACCGGTTAAGGTAGGCGAGAAGTGCGGCTACATCGACAAAACGGGGAAAATGGTGATCGAGCCCCGCTTCGTATGGGACCAGCGCGTGATCGATCAATACACGCACTTCAACACGCATTTCGTTGCGGATTCTCTTCCAAAGGAAAAATAATCGTGAAGAGTGAAGGGATCTCTCATCAAGTTTCTACAGAAAAGGATTCGTAAATCATGCCGACATTTGAAATAGGCCCCGGGCTCGGCGTAGCCATAATGATGAATAACTATTTCCACGACATGGCCACCGGGCTGTTGGTCGGAAGCGGCTTTGCCCTGCATGCCATTATGCGCATACAGGCGTCCATGGGCACGCCCGAGGCAACGCTCTTTTTCCTGAAGACAAACCGCCACATGGTCAAGCTGTTCAAGTTCGCCCTCTGGTGGGTGGTGCTGGGCGGGGTGCCGCGCACCATTTTCTACACCAGCTTCGAATGGGCCAACGCTGCCGACAAACTGCAGATCCCGGCCCTGGCGGTGAAGCATGTCATGATGTTCACCGCGGTGGTCTGGGGTGTGGTCGCCTGGCGACGTATGCAGAAGAAAGTGGCGCAGCTTCGCGACTCGCTTCCGGCAGAGATGAAGGGGCAGATTGAAGGATGAAAAGGTTGAAGGTTGAAGGTTGAAGGTTGAAGGTTGAAGGTTGAAGGTATAATCCTTCAGTCTAAACCCCTTCAGCCTTCAGCCGCATTTATATAAGGCTGATCCATGCTCTTCCGTATCCTCAAAAACTCATTTCTCAAACGACCCAAAGCTGTATTTCTGGTTTTTCTCTCCATTGCCATGGGTGCTGCCGTTGCAACGGCATTTCTCGGCATCGCCGGAGAAGTTTCCCACAAGATGGCGCTGGAACTGCGCAGCTATGGCGCCAACATCCTGCTGGAACCGTCCGCCGTTGAGGGGGGCGGTTTTTTGCGTGAGGAAGACCTGCCGAAAATCAAGGCGGTCTTCTGGAAATACAATATTACCGGCTTTACCCCCTACCTGTTCGGCATCGCCGATATTTCCGCGAGCGGGAAAAAGGAGCGGGGGATTGTTTCAGGAACATGGTTCTCAAAAAATCTGGAGGTTCCCGGGGAGGAGCCTTCCGTTCAGGGAATAAAAGGGATCGCGCCCTGGTGGGATGTAAAGGGGCGCTGGCCCGAGGCTGCCGACGAGGCAATTATCGGAGCTGCCCTGGCCAGGCGTCTGAACATCGCTCCCGGCGGTGATGTGGCAACGATGATACGGGGGCGGGACCAGCTGTTTAAGGTTGTAGGTGTCGTCACCACCGGCGGTTATGAAGAGGAGCAGCTTTTCGCTCCCCTCGTAACGGTCCAGTCGCTTCTGCAGCAGCAGGGCAAGGTCTCCCGCGTTCTGGTGAGCGCCCTTACGGTACCGATGGACGAATTCGGCAAGAAGGACCCGGCCACCATGTCCAAGGATGAATTCGAGAAGTGGTACTGCACGGCTTATGTGACCTCTGTGGCCAAGAATGTCGAAGAGGTGATGGCCGGCAGCCGCGCCAAACCGATCTGGCAGATCGCCAGCGCCGAGGGGGCGCTTCTGAAGAAGCTGAACAGCGTGATGCTCTTCCTGACAATCCTTGCCCTTGGCGCGTCGGCCACAGCTGTTTCCACCAGCCTGATGGCCTCCATGGCGGAACGGAGTCCCGAAATTGCCCTGATGAAGGCGGTCGGCGCCGACCGCTTCCAGATAAGCGCCATCTTTATCGGAGAAACCCTGATCATTTCGGTTGCGGGCGGGGTGATCGGCTATCTTGTCGGAGACCAGCTTGCCGGGATCATCAGCCGAACGGTCTTCAACTCCACCATCGCATCGCCTCTCTGGCTCTTTCCGACCGCCATAATTTCAGCTTTGATCGTGGCCATAGCCGGCAGCGTGGCGCCTCTGCGGCGGGCTCTTCTGGTCGAGCCGGTACGGGTTTTGAAAGGATGAGTATGAACAGGCGCCGCTGGCTCATACATCTGGTTTTACGTGCTCTTGCCCATCGCAAGGGACGTACCCTGCTTCTGCTGGCTGTGCTGGCAATGGCTTCGAGCCTTGCTACGGCCCTGGGCATCGTCTCGTATTCCATGGGGAAACGGGTAGCGGAAGAGGTGCGCAAATACGGAGCAAACCTGGTCATCATTCCCGAGACCGCCCGGCTTGATGTCGGCAGCGGGGGACTGAATTTCGGCGTCGTCAGCGAACCTACCTACCTGCAGCAGCACCAGGTGGAGGGGGTTCTCGCGCGGAGCGGCCTGAAGGCGGAGCGGTCGTTCCATCTGCGTGGCGCCCTGCACTGGAAAGACGCCGACATCATGGTGGAGGGGGTGAATTTTGCCGAAATTCGCCGCCTTTTTCCCTGGTGGCAGCTCAAGGGCGATTGGCCCGCGGTCGGGGAGACGGTGGTCGGCAACGACCTGGCGATCCGGCTGAAGCTCAAGCCGGGAGATACCCTGGAGCTTGCCGGGAAGAGTCGCATGACGCGACTGCGCGTCTCCGGCGTCGTTTCCACCGGCGGCGAGGAAGACTCGCTGCTGTTTTTGGCGCTGCAGGAACTCCAGCAGGCACTCGGTCTTGATGACCAGCTCACCCTGGTGCGACTCATGGTGACCGCGGGGGGCGACAGCCTCAAAAAGAGCGCCGCCGACCTGCAGCTTCTGCTCCCATCGGCAAAGGTCAACGAAGTGCGCCAGACCGCCAGAACCTCCGAGGGGCTGCTGGCCAAGGTCAAGCTGCTGATGCTCATGGTGACGGCAGTGGTGCTTGTCTCCGCGGGAAGCAGCGTGGCCGGCACCATGAGCACTACGGTGCTGGAGAGGAGCAAGGAGATCGGGCTGATGAAAGCGATGGGGGGGACCCGCTGGGAAGTCATGCTGATTTTTTGCGGGGAAGCCGCGATGCTCGGCTTGCTTGGGGGGCTCGCGGGGTACCTCCTGGGCAGCGGGATCGCCCAGTTCATAACCAGGACCGTCTTTGCCTCATCGGCCGAATTTGTCCCCTGGTTTCTGTTTGTCTCGCTGGGGATCAGCGTCTTTCTGGCCCTTCTGGGGAGCTTCGGACCGATGATATCCGTGTTCAGGCTCGATCCGGTCAGAAGCCTGCGTGGGGAGTAAGAATCAGTTGAGATATGAGCAAAGAAACGTTGAGAGATGAGATGAACCGTTGAGAGATTTTCTCATCTCTTATCTCTCAGCATGCCTGTACTCATCCCTCATCAGTCTTTAAAGAGGTTAAAAAGATGGCAACAGCAATTATCGAAACACACGGTCTCACAAGGAATTATGGCGACATTTGCGCCCTGAAACCACTCGATCTGCAGGTTCCCGAGGGAGAATGGCTTTCCGTGATGGGACATTCCGGTTCCGGCAAGAGCACTCTCATGAACCTGGTGGGGGGGCTTGACCGCCCCAGCAACGGTGCGCTCCGTGTCGGCGGGGAAGACCTGCTGATGCTTTCCGAAGACGGTCTGGCCCGTTTCCGCAGGGAATTTGTCGGAATAATTTTTCAGCAGCACCACCTGGTACCCTACCTGACGGCCGTGGAGAATGTTATGCTGGCCCAGTACTTTCACAGCGTTCCCGACGAAGCCGAGGCAAGGTCGGCCCTGGAGCGGGTCGGGCTCGGCCATCGCCTCAGAAACCGGCCGGGTGAGCTTTCGGGCGGGGAACAGCAGCGCGTGTGCATTGCCAGGGCGATCATCAACAGCCCAAAGCTCCTGCTGGGAGATGAACCGACCGGAAACCTCGACCACAAAAGCACGGTGATGGTCATGGAGCTCCTCAAGGAGCTGCGGGCCGAGGAAAGGTTCACCATTATCATGGTGACCCATAACCAGGAAGTGGCCGCCTGGGGTGACCGGACCATCTATCTCGATGATGGGGTGCTGGTGCGTGAGGAGAGGTTGAAGGTTGAAGGTTGACTTAGAAGGATCCACATTAAATGGCAATTTTCTTTAAATTGATACCGCATGTTCTCTCATGGGTCGGGATCGTTCTGGTCCTGTTGAGAGGCCTTTCCGGGCACCGTTCCGTAGTAACGGCAGCAAGCATGGCAGGGTTCGTGATCGGGGTCGTCGGAGCTTTCATCCTGCTGGGCTCTTTCCCCGGATCATTTTCCTTCGGAATAATCAAATCGGCGCTCGGGGTCAGCTTTCTCCTTCTCTGGGGCGTTTCCGTCGCCACCATCTATCTCAGCACCGGCCGGCGCGCGGCGATCTCCGGAGGCGGCCGGTTCGTCAATACGAAGCTTGGCGCCGGTGTCGTGTCCGGCTTGGCCGGCATTGTGGCGGGGGCGGTGTGTGCCTGCAGACTGACGGGAACCGGCGGCAATGCTCTTGCGGTCGTGTTGCTTGCTCTGGCTGCGGGTGCCCTGGCCTATGCCCTGGTTTTTGCCGCCCGGGCCGTCGACAGGCTGCTGCCGGCCTCCTTCACCGTGTCGATGTCTGGTATGCTGGCGGCCGTGGTGGCGCTCCTGCTCTTCAGCTCCTCTTCAATCCTCCGCCTTGACCTCTTTTCACCTCTAAGCATGAAAGTGATGAAGGGTGTTCATGATTTCGTTCACCAGTTCATGGAATCGATTCTGATTCCGGACCATCTCTTCGTCCGGCCCGTTGTCTGGAAGTATATCGGGTTCCTGTTCGGCAAGGAGGTCGGTTTCTGGGGTGGGATGGTCATCTGGTTTACCCCGGCGGTTCTGATTGCCATGGCCATCCATTTCGAACGGTTGCCGTCGGTGGCCCATATCCGCCAGGGAGCGCAGCGTCGCAGGCTGCTGGCCGCCGCGATCAGGGTTCAACGCTTCCGGCTGGTCATTCCGGTGCTCTCCCTGGTTATTTTCTCGGCCGCGGCCTATCAGAGCAGTTTCCCGAGCGTGGAATACTGGGATCCGAAACCGCTGCCGGTATCAGCAAGCCAGGCCGGGGAGATTGTCATTCCGAAAAAAGGGGATGTCAATCTGGAGGACGGCAAGTTGCATAAGTACCTGTTCAAGCAGGGGGACAGCGAAGTTCGCTTTTTCGTACTGATGACCCCCGCCGGGAAGTTGACGGTGGATCTGGACGCCTGCGCCATCTGCAAGCCTGACGGCTACGGGCAGGCTGAAGGGTCGGTGATCTGCTACTATTGCAAGACCCTTATCCCCCTGGAAACGGTAGGTAGAGTGGGGGGATGCAACCCGGTACCGGTGCCATTTACGGAAAAGGCCGATACAGTGGTTGTTGACGGAATGACCCTCCTCAACAGCTGGAGTGCGACCGTCAAGGCGACGGCACGAGTCAAGGAGGGAGGCAAATGAAGCGTCTGCTCCTCGCCATGGTGAAAGCCGGTTCGTCCTGGACTATTACCCCCCTCGTTATCGGGCTATTCTTTCTCATCTATATCGGAATCGCCTTCTTCACGGATGAGACCTTGATCGCCCTGATGGCTTTCACCCGCAAGAGCATTATCCTCGCAGCTCTTCTTGCCTTGATTCCGCTGAACAGTGCGTTCCGTATTCTGCGGGAAACAGGCACATACCTTACAATACGCAGAGTGCTGTCCGGGAAAAAGGCTGACGTTATGCCGGAGCTGTTCGACGACGCGGTTGAACTCCCCGCATCTCCCTCTATTACTGAACTGGAGAGCCGTCTTGCCGCAGAAGGATACAGAACCCGACGCTCGGAAAACACACTTGCCGCGTGGCGAGGGATCAGCGCGTTTCCTGTCAGGGCGCTCTTTCTCGCAGGGACGTTCTGCCTCTTTACCGGCATCCTCGTCAGCGTTACTACCCGGACCTCACAACGGCGGATGGTGATCGAAGGCGAGCCCCTGCCCACTCCGGAGGGGACCGGCGGCACGGTGGACCGGATCGCACTGGCGAACTCTTCCGGGTCCATACTGAGCAGGACCCTGACCATGGAAGTTGCTCCTTCCGGTTCCGGGTATGGGAAAAGTGTATTCGGGCTATATCCTCCCTCCCTGTATGGAGGTTTCTTTGTCTATCCGCGCTACCTGGGTATTGCCCTGCACTTTAGCTTCTTTGCCCCTGACATGCCGTCAGGTTACGAGACGCATTGCACCCTGAATACCTATCCCCCGGGAAAAGAGGATAACGCGATAATCCCCGACTCACCCTATCGAATCATATTCAGCATTCAGGAACCGGACGCTGGCAGTGACCGTTACACATCCTACATGACGGGAAACATAACCCTCCGCTTCAAGCTGCTCAAGGGAAAGGAGATTCTCTTTACCGGGAGTGCTCCGGGTGGCGGGAAATTCGTGCGCGACGGCTACCGCCTGGCTCTCCCTGATATCAGGCGTCTGGTAGTAACCGACTTCATTCGGGATTATGGCGTTCTCTTCATATGGTGGTCGGCTCTTCTCTTCGGTGCTGCTGTCTGCATCTGGCTGCCGATACGGGTTTTCTTCCCCCGCAGGGAAATGGTGTTCAGGTATGAGCCGGATGCCACAAGAGCCTGTTCCCGTGCGGAGGGGGGATCGAGAAAACATGCGGGCGTCTTTCATGAAGCACTCGATCTGGTTGATGCGAGGAAGACAGAAGGGTGAAGGGTGAAGGCATTTCTTTACCAAATCTTTACATTACCTTTATTCCACCGTTACCTTTACCTGTTAGCGTGGCACTCGATAAATAATATGTTGGACGGGAGAAACGGATGAGCAAGATACTTTTTGTAACAGCCCCTTATCACTGCTGGGGAGTGCAGGTTGTCGGCAAATGGCCCCCTCTGCATCTGGCCTATCTCGCCGGAGCAGCACTCGAAGCGGGACACGAAGCCCGCATATTTGACGCCATGAACAAAGGGCTGAAGTTCGATGATATCAGGCAAGAAATAGAACGTTTTCAACCCGATTACGTCATGACCCTGGATTATCTCCCGGTCACCGGCGCCATCAGCACCGCCACGGTTCCCGACGCCCTCAAGATACTGGATGTTACCAAAGAGGTAAACCCGGCCATTGTCACTCTTCTGGGCGGTCCCCATCCCACTTTCATGTTTAACGAAATCCTCGAAGACGACAAAAACCACGTTGATTACATCATCAAAGGGGAACCG
>DATNCC010000051.1:0-8713 GCA_035571735.1 Dongiaceae bacterium
GCGAGAGCAGAAAGAGCATCGCGGCCAGTGACGCAAACCGCTGCACAATATATGTTACTGCCTGGGTCTGGAGCGGGTGGGCGACGAAGAGCAGTGCTGCGAGCAGGGCCGGAAACCCGGCACGTGCCTCGGCCGCGTCCCGGTCCAGTCCTTCCGAAAGATGCGGGGTGCGAAAGGTGAGGGAAACGAGCCGGTAGACCAGGAGGGACGCCACAATGTGGATTGCGATGTTGACCAGATGATAGCCGGTTACGTCGAGCCCGTGGAACCGGTAATTGAGTGCGAAGGTAAGGTAGCCGATGTATCTCCGGCCGACGCCCTGGTCAACCGAGGTGAAATCGGTGAAATGAGCAAGGTTTTTTACCAGGGGAATGTTGATGATGTTGGTGTAGTCATCGAAATAGAACGGCACCTGCAGGGTGTTGGCGTAGATGATCAAGCCGACCACGGCGATAATGGCGAGATGGATTGTTTTTCTGTTGATCAGCAGCATACCGGGCCTCAAAGTGGTTTCCATCCGGAAACTCCGTTGTCTAAAAACATATTCATATATGCCGAAAAGAATGCCGAAGCAAGGGGAAAAAGCCCGTCATGTTGCCGTAATGCAGGCGATGACCGCGGGACCGTGAAATAACGATAATGACTATTTTGCTCCGAAATGTTATTTCTTGATGCCGAGTGGGCCGGGAATTTGAAAAAAGGTAGCAAAGGGTAAACATGACGTCTTCGGAAATAACGCAGAAATTAACTCCTAACTTTCTAAAGTGGGCGACAACCCTCCTTCTTGTCTATTTCGGCGCCCGCCTGCTGTTTTTCGCCCTGACCGTCTCAGCGAGCGTGCCACCGGACGAAGTCACCCATGCCGGACTCTGCAAGGTTTTTTCAAAGGTGCTCCTGCTCCCGGATAATGGTCCCGAAACCTACGAGTTCGGCCTGGTTACCAACATCCCCTGGCTCTATTACTGGCTCATGGGCAAGCTGCTTCATCTCAATTTCTTTGGCATCCCCGATCTGGTATTTCTCCGTCTCCTCAACATCCCTTTTGCCTTTGGAACAGTGTTTTTCGTCAGGCGAACGCTGCTCCTTCTGACGGATGACCGGCTTGCCCAACTGCTGGTGGTTGTCGCCATGACCAATACCGCCATGTTTTCACTGATGTCGGCCTCAGTTTCGTACGACAATATGACGAATCTCCTGGCAGCCATGGCGGTGTTTTATTCTCTGGCATTTTTCAAACAGCGGTCAGGCCATCTGCTGGCAGCGGCAATTCTGGTTCAGCTGGCGGGATGTCTGACAAAGATCACCTTTTTGCCGCTTGTTCTTGTGTTGAACCTGCTGCTGGTCATCCACGAACTGAAGAACCTGCGCCATGTTCCAGCCGAACTGAAGCGCTGCCTCCGGACGTCCGGGCGCCGCAGCTGGTTGTTCGGGCTGGCGATACTCATCGCTTTGGGACTGAACCTCAATCTGTACGCCGGAAATTATCTCCGCTACGGAACCTTGACCCCCTCCATGTCAGCGGTACTCTCTCCCGAGATTGCGATGAACTACCGGCTCGATGCGCGCGGGATCATTTTCGACCGCTACAGGAATGGAAAAATCTCCTACATGGAGGCACTGATATTGACGGGGGAGATCAAGCATCCCGGGGACAAGGCCGACACCTTCTATCTGCTGATGAACTATGAAAACCTGAAGAGGAATCCCCGACTCTGGCTGGGGCCGCTGCCGTATGCCAAGGTCTGGTTCGAAAACATGGTGGCCACAATTTTCGGTATCAAGGCTCATCTGATAATGGTCAAAGACGCGCGCTATCTCGTGCCGATATACGCGGTAATGTCGCTTGCGCTGCTCGGATTTCTCATCCGCTGGCGGCCGCGGGATTCGGGGTGGCTGCCTCCCTGCCTCGCTGCAATTGCCTGTTTTTATGCCGGTTATTTCATGTGGGAGGTAAACTACAGCAGCTATCAGCAGTATGGCGCTCCGGGCATTACCCTGTATGGCCGCTACCTGTTCCCGCTGCTCGGCCCCTTCTATATCCTCTTGTGCCATTACCTGCTGCGCCTCTTCCGCGCCGAGAACATCCGGATAGCGCTGGCGCTGGCAACGGCCCTGCTTTTGATCGCCTATGATTTTCCCTGGTTCCTTGCCCACACCACCCCGGAATGGTATACGTGGCTGCCGCAGTGAAGGGTGAAGGGTGAATAAATCTGGGAACGGGAACCGGGATCGGGGAACGGGGATCGGGAAATTCAGGTTTTACTGATCCCAGATCCCAGATCCCAGATCCCTGATCTCAGTTTTCGAAGACGGGAATCGGGAAAAACGTCGAGTCGTTGAATTGCGAATAAACAGCAGTTACATCGAGGTTATTAGCTGATGACGAACATCTGGAAATTATTAGCAGACAGGCCGGCAGAGGGCACCGGAAAGTGGCACCTGCCGCTTGCCCTGGTCCTGATTGCGGTAGTGACCGTTGCCGTCTACTGGTCTGTGCTGCATAACGGGTTCATCGACTTCGATGATACCGATTACGTGACCGTTAACATGATGGTCCGGCAGGGATTGACCATCAAGGGGTTCCTCTGGTCCTTCAGCGCATTTCATGCCGGCAACTGGCATCCGCTCACGTGGCTCTCCCACATGGCCGACATCGAGTTTTTCGGTCTGAACCCGATGGGGCACCATGCCGTCAGCCTGCTGCTTCATGTTGCCAACGCGGTCCTGCTCTGCCTCCTCCTCCGGCAGCTGACCGGATACCTCGGCAGGAGCCTGGTGGTGGCTCTGCTGTTTGCCCTTCATCCCCTGCACGTCGAGTCGGTTGCCTGGGTTGCCGAGCGGAAGGATGTTCTTTCCACCCTGTTCTGGCTTCTGACCATGGCAGCCTATGTATGGTACGTCCGGAAGCCCTCCCTGAAACGGTATTTCCCCGTTGCCGTTCTGTTTGCCCTTGGCCTTATGGCGAAGCAGATGCTGGTGACCCTTCCCCTGATCCTCCTGTTACTGGATTACTGGCCGTTGAAGCGCCTCTTTCCCAGCCAGGGGGAGGCTACACCGGAGCGGGTCGGGGTGAAGACCATACTGGCCGAGAAAATTCCGCTGCTCGTCATGGCTGCGGCCGCATCACTCGTTACCGTCCTGGCCCAGGACTCCGGAGGGGCGCTGAGCCATGCGGAAGCCGGATCGACCCTGGTGAATATCGGAAACGGGTTGCTCTCTTACGTGAAATACATCCGGAACATGTTCTGGCCGGTGGACCTTGCCTTCTTTTATCCTCTGGAAGCCACGGCCGTCACACCGCTCAAGGTCGCCGGAGCAGCGGCTCTCCTGGCAGCGATCAGCGGCTTTGCCGTAATGCAGAGGCGAAAACGTCCCTACCTGGTTTTTGGGTGGTTCTGGTTCCTGATAACACTCCTTCCGGTGATCGGCTTCATCAGGGTCGGATCGCAGGGCATGGCAGATCGCTATACCTATGTGCCGTTGATCGGGTTGTTCCTGGTGGTGGTGTGGTGGGTGGGCGATCTGGCGGGCAGGTGGCGCAGCGGACGCCCGGCCGCCGCGGGAATGGCGGCGGTCGCGCTCGCCGTCCTCTCCGTTTTGACCGCCACCCAGATACGTTACTGGCAGAACAGCTACGATCTGTATGCCCATGCCCTGGCCGTGGTCGAGCGGAACTGGATGGCGCACAACAACATGGCGATACTGCTTGCTCAACAGTATCGGTACAATGAAGCAATCATGCACTTCCGGGAATCGCTCCGGATCAACCCCGAACAGCCCGCGGGTTTCAGGAATCTCGGAAATACCTACCAGGCCGCGGGGGATAACCTGGCGGCTATCGAGGCATTCCGCGAGGCGGTCAAGCTGAGCCCGAGCGATGTGGAAGGTCATTACCGCCTTGGCTATGCGTATCTGCTCTCGGGCAATATCGATCTTGCCTACCAGGAATATCTCCAGTTGAAGCGCTTGAATGAATCATATGCGCAGCCCCTGCTTGATTCCATCCGGAGTTTCAGGAAATGAACGGGCTGAAAGCGCCCACGGGGCACGTGTACCGGGAAAATCTGCAATGTTTTGCTTTACATTTTCAGGGAAAAATTGATAGATTGTGCGGAAAAATACGGAGCGTGATAGAGTGAAACCATCATATTTTGTCGTAACAACACTGCTGTTGATGATGCTGACCGGCTGCGGCAGCAAAGAGGATAAGGTTGTAATCGGTTACTGCAAGGCACTCGAGGCAGGAAAGCTTGACGAGGCTGAATCGTATCTTTCCAAGGATGCGAGGCTGGTGCTGGAACGTGCTGGCGGTAAATCACTTTTAGCGGCAGCGGGGGGGCAATTCAAACAGCACAGAGGAATCAAGGAGATCAAGATAACCAGAAAAAATGTCGCCGGCGAGAGTGCGACGGTCGAGTTTTTGTACAACTTCAAAGACGGATCATCATATGCCGACAGTTTCCCCCTTGTCAAGGAAGACGGCAAGTGGAAAATCAGCAAATAGCCGTATGAATAAAATAGATTAAAGGAGCTGTATATGAAAAGGAATGCTGTTTTTGCAGTGGTTTTGGGCGCTGTGCTGCTGATGGGGTCTCTCAATTGTCATGCCGCGGATTGGGTAAAACAGAACGTTGATATTCCGAACAAGTCCGTTGATGCAAACTTTTACGATGGCTCCAGCGTAAAGGCACACAATAAAACGTTATCCTGGACCGAAAAATTCGTTTTAACAGACTTTGGAGCTAAACATTACACAAAGCACCTCTCAACGTTCCAGGCATGCAAGGAAAACATAGCTAAAAAAGGTGATGCCGCATATCATCAGCTGGATTTTGAGATAAAAGAAGGGAAATTCAGGGTTGTTGCCAAGAGGAATTACAATAAGGACAACGTATTGCTATGCACCGACAAAGACATGGGAACTGACCTTGACAAGTCCTGGAACGAAATTATAAAAGGGTCGCCTATGTATGAAAGATACTATACTCTTGCAACTAAATATAAAATTGGCGATATTTGAGTAGAAGGTGGAAGAAAAGAGTGTGTTGTACGCAATAGCCGGGATCAAATCCCGGCTATTGTTGTTTATACCCGTTTGAATTCTTCTATTGTATCGACCAGAGATTTCCATGACATGATTTGAGAGGTGAATTGTCCGATATTCTCCTCAAAATCAATGTGCCTGTTGTTTAAAAACCAGACTATTCCATCTGCAAAAGATTGCGGGTCATCCGGGGAAACAAGCTTTCCGGTATACCCTTCTTTGACTATCTCGTGAAAACCTCCCACGCTTGTTGCAAGAACCGGCTTTCCGAACCCGTATGCCGTGGCTATGATACCGGATGTAATGGTCTGTTTGTAGGGAAGAACAACCAGGTCAGCCCATGAAAAATACCGCGTCATTTCATCATCAGGAATGTAACGGTCAATGATTTCCACTTTATCGGAGATGCCCAGCTCACCGACAAGACTGAGATATTCAGCTTTGCCGTTCCAGAATTCTCCCGCTATCCTGAGCGAAATGTCATAATCTTTCAGGATACCGACAGCCTTGAGCAGGGTATCCAGGCCCTTGTAAGGCCTGACGAAGCCAAAAAACAGAAGATTCAGCCCGGTAATCTTCTTGTTTGTCTGCTTTGCATCATACATGAAAATAGGCAGAAGATGCTTTTTCACCGTGGCACCGGGGTTGATTTCCAGCGCTACGCCTTTTTCCTGTTCTGAATGAACAATTATGGCGCCCACCCTTCTGAGGACGAATTTTGTTGCCAATTTTTTCAACCAGTTGTCTTCGTGCTCAAAAATGTTGATGCAGAGAAAAACAACCTTGATCCCTTTCTTCTTTAACGAAGCGAGAAGACAGGCATACATCGGAGCCCAGTAGGTTACCCACCAGGGGAGGATAACCAGATCAGGATCAAACGCGGCAATCTTTTTTGAGGTTGCAAGCCAGGACGGTATGCTTGCCGAGTCGATGTCGTAGGACAGCTGGCTGAACTCATTGCGGATGTGCCTTGCGTCGCACTCGGGGTCCACCTGGCTCTTCCTGCCGTAAAGTATTTCGGGGTATTGCCGCTTGTAGCTCAAGAGCAGAAGATCGTGCCGTTTCTCAAGCTCTTGCGCGAGAGAGTAGCAGTATTTGGCTATGCCGCCCCTGAAAGGGGGAACAGGAGCAATCAGGCAGACTTTCATGGTTTCCCCGAAAGGTTATCGAATGTATGGCCGGTCATGATTTCCAGCCTGCTCCTGCACAGCTTGCGGAAGTTATTTCCGGTCAGCAGCTTCAGGTCGTTGCGATGGAATCCGCGGTTCAGATACAGGGAGCGGAAGAGTGAGCAGGTTATCGCTGCAACGCTGACTGCCAGGCGGCTTCTGCCAAACAAAACGGGCAGCCGGGACTTGCACAGGATGATGCATGAGGTGTAGACCCTGGTCAGCGGCGCCCAGCCGAAATGCCTGAGGGTGACGGCAAGAGATTCTTCGCTGTTTCTGATGAGTGTATCGCTGTTGATGGTTTTGGATGCTTCGTGCAGCCGGTATGTGGCGAGCAAACAGGGGATATGACGGCATGTAAAGCCCCTGCCGATCCTGATCCAGAGGTCGTAATCCATAACGAAATCAAGAGTCTCGTCAAGACCTCCTGCCTCTTCGAAGGCAGCTCTCCGGAAAAAGGCTGCGGGTTGGCAGATGATGTTGGCTGATGCCAGTTTGTCGAGGTCGAACTTCTCGGTTCGATAGCTCCCGATGATGGCGCCTTCCGCATCAATATAGTGGGCGTCACCGTACATTAGCCCGGTGTCCGGTTGGTCACGGAAAAAACCGGCTGCGGTTTGCAAGGCTCCCGGCAGATAGGTGTCGTCGGAGTTGAGCCATGCGAAAACTTCGCCTTGAGCCATGCGGAAGCCCTTAATGAGGGCATCGGTCTGCCCCCTGTCCCGTTCACTCACCCACCGATACCTGATCCCCCGGCATTTAACAGGCCATTCTCCATTTTGCAGGGATGCATCGTAACGCTTGATGATATCGACTGAGTTGTCGGACGATCCGCCATCGACGATGATGTAATCGATGAAGAAATCGCCCTCCTGGCTGATGACACTTTTGATGGTCCCGTCCAGAAAAACACCCTGGTTGCAGGAGGGGGTAATGATGGAGATGACCGGGCAATGTTGAGCTTGATGGTTCATGGTTCCTTGACGTAAATACAGATACCCGGAGTTATCTTTTTTGAATGCAGAGCGACGTGTTCCGGATATGCCGCAAACCGGAAAACTCCGGATCGGTCAAATACAATTCATTCATTGCCTGCGTAACGCCGGCCAGTAAGGAGAGTCATAGTCTCATGCCACAGGATAATTCCCGTTCCTGAGCGTATCGGATGCGATACGGTCTTTTGAATTATCTTTTTTAAAGTGATTGACCATGGAATTTGATCGATACCATAGAGTGAGTTACTCCATCAATAGTAAATATTCAACACTTTCAAAATGTTCTCACTGATGCATTGGAGCTTTGACGGAGCTTTCCTGATTTATAAAGACGTATCAGGAGCCTTAGAAAGCATTTGAAAGAGTCCTTTAATTGTTTGATTATTTGTGCTACTGGTAGCGACAGTGAATCGAACGAAAAAAGCTGACAGGGCGGGATTGCATGCGAAAAACTAGAATAATAGTTCCCTGCTATAACGAATCCAGACGGTTAAATCCGAAGGCCTTTTTGAGTGCTTTAGATAACGACTCACATTTATCTTTTCTTTTCGTGAACGATGGAAGTACGGATACCACGCCAAATATTCTCAACTCCTTGCAAGAAACGAATCCAGATCAGATAGAAGTTTTGAACTTGATGATGAACTCAGGTAAAGCTGAGGCTGTACGCCTTGGAATTCTCAAGGCTCTTGAAGATCCCTTTGATAATGTAGGCTACTGGGATGCCGACCTGGCAACTCCCCTTGATGAAATTGGGAGTTTTTGCCGTTTACTGGATTCCCCTGATGTAGATATTGTTATTGGTTCGAGGGTACTTCTTCTCGGTAAAAAGATTAAGCGTAACGCGTCTAGGCATTATTTAGGCAGAGTATTTGCTACATTTTCATCATTGTTACTCAATATAAGCGTTTATGACACACAATGCGGAGCAAAGATATTCAGAAACTCTCCATCGTTAAGTCAAGTGTTCGGGAGGCCTTTTAAAGTCAAATGGACGTTTGATGTCGAATTGCTTGCCCGGTTTCCTATTGTACTGAACGCGTATCCACCTGAAATAAGCTCAAGATGGGTTGAGCTTCCTCTTTCCGAGTGGTGTGATGTAAAAGGTTCAAAGGTTAAATTAAGGGACTATATAATTGGAGGAATTGAGTTTTTGATCCTCTTATATTTTCTGCGAACTCCTGCCCTCAAAGTTTACAAAAAATACCTTTTGGGTTAATCAAAAGCCTGAATAAAATGGACAATATAGGAAAGTATGCTGAAGATGTTCAGTGGATTTATTTGTTTAGGGGTAATTTGCCGTGGAAGGTCAAATAGTATTTTGTCACAGAGCCAGCCACAGCCTGATGGGTTTCAGCAGGCGGAGGAAACAGGGAAATGATGTCGTGTCGCTAATTGGACCAAGGAGGCAGGAAGCTGCAATGATTTTCGTAACTGAGTCCCATGGTACGACTATAGGTTCACTGTTTTGTCCCCTTGATTCGATTTTCAGAAGCAAAACTATG
>DATNCC010000052.1:0-4393 GCA_035571735.1 Dongiaceae bacterium
CGGAGGTCTTGCCTGTACAAGTAAGCATGTTGAGTTTGGATTTTCTCAAGATTGCAAATATGGTGGTCCAGGTAAGGACAATTTTTTTGGTTTAAGTCTTGGCGTTTCTGACATAACTGTTAGAGATGCATGTGATGCGAGAGACATTAGAGGTGAATCAGACGGCGTCGTGTTCAGTGGTTTCAGAGGCATTTATAATGGTGGTTTTGCAATCGATTGGAGTGGAGGCGTTGCCTCCCTTACGACTAGTGTCGCATTAGGGGCACCACTCATCGGTTCGAAGAAATCAATTACGGCGCCAAATGTTTATAAAATTCTTGGGTTGGAGGGTGGCATAGGTGTTGTCCGACATTGTATGACAGCTATATTGAAAGCAGGCTTGGAGGGTGAAATCCTTGATCTCGGAATATAGGACAAAATCAATTTACATCATATTGCTTCTTGGGCTGGGTTGCATGGCACTTACACCTCTATTCAGCTGCTCCGGTGACGTTTCCGGCTTGCAGGTGAAGTGCAATGAGAAAGGGGCTGAGGTCTTTCTTGATGGCAAGAGTATCGGAGCATGTCCGGTGAGTGTAACGCCAAAGGCAGGAAAATATATTCTGACGATCAAAAAGGGAATTGACGCGGACACTTTACTTTTCTATGAAAGCCCAATCACCATGCAGGAAGGCAAGCCACTGAAGGTGAATGCCAAGTTGAGCCAACGCTATTCCGAGAAAGCTCTCAAAGAAATGGACAGCAATTTTGTCCTTGTCAAAGGAGGGTGTTTTCAGATGGGTGATGTCTTCGGCGATAACTATAGTCACTCCATACGTGAAAGACCAGTGCATGATGTTTGCCTTGATGACTTTCATATCGGGAGGTTTGAGGTGACACAAAAAGAGTGGCAAAAAGTCATGGGCAATAATCCTTCACGATTCGTCTCGGACAGGCAACCAGTTGAGAGTGTAAGTTGGGACGACATACAAAAGTTTATCGGGAGACTTAATGAACTGACAGGGAGAAGATATCGCCTTCCAACAGAAGCAGAATGGGAGTATTCCGCTAGAAGTGGCGGAAAACAGGAGCGGTGGGCAGGAACTAACAACGAGAACGAATTAACTGAGTATGCTTGGTACAGCAAAAACAGTGAGGGGACTACCCATCTAGTAGGGTTAAAAAGGCCAAACGCTATAGGGCTTTATGATATGTCTGGAAATGTTTCAGAAATGGTGCAGGATGGATGGAGTGAATATGTAGCCGCCCCGCAGCGTAATCCGCAGGGGCCGAAAGAGTTCCGCCATTTCTGCATGACTCGTGGCGGAAGTTTCTTTTTCGGAAGAAGCGACCAAGTGCGCGTGTTTGACCGGGGCAGCACTCGCAGTCAGTGTCCGGGGACTTTGGATATTGGCTTCCGTCTCGTTCTTTCACCAAGCCAAACGAAGCATTAAGTAGTTGCTAATCTTGTCGAATATTTTCGGTTATATGAGCATCGGTCGAGCGTACCTGGAGATGGGAAGGTACGAGGAGGCACGGGAAAGCCTGCTGAAGGCGCTCGACAATAACTGGAAGGACGCGGATACCTATTCAATCTGGGCTTGGCCCATCAGTATCTGAGGCGGGACAAGGAAGCCAGGGAGTATTTCAAGAAAGTCAAGGCGATGAATCCGGGGTATCCGACGATAGACCAATATTTATAATAGGAAATATCTTTCTTTTGTTGTGTTAATGGAGGGGTGAATGAAAAAAATTACCTGTTTTGTTATAAGTTTTTGCTTCCTGCTGCTATTTACTCCGAACGCCTTTCCAAGCACGTGCACTACTTGCAGTAGTAGCTGCACAGTTCCACCACCTCCAGCAGCCTCCACCTCCCCTGGCGGCGGCAGTCCCGACGACACCTTTGCCGTTGACAGCGGATTCTTTAGGGAAGGCATGGCGCAACTGAATTCAGACCCAAGCGTCGTTACCTTCCAAAATGGCTTCGCGCAGGAATTCAGAAGTTTCGCGGATGCTTACCGGAAGATTGAAGTGAAGACCGATGCGGCTTCGACCGCCTTGCAGCTTATAAACGCCACTCCCCTTCTTGTCGTCCCCTCCGGCGGACTTTACGGCTACGAAAACTCTGCGATCTTCAAAGCGACCTTGAATGAATACGTTGCCCAGGGGGGCACCCTCATCGTCCTTTCCCAGAAGCACGGCTACGACTACGCCTCCATCCCCACGCCGGACGGCAGGCCGATCACCGGTTACGGCTGGGAGGAGGACCAGAACTGCTTTGCCGACTCGGTTGCCATCGAGAGCTGGCACCAGATGCTCTCCGGACAATCGCGCTCCACCCCGACACTGAACGTGGACGGCTACTTCACCGGCTATCCGGCAAACTCCACTGTGCTGCTCCGCCGCACCGCCAACGGCCAGCCGGCGCTGCTCATGTATGAGCACGGACTGGGACGGGTGATCGTCACCAGCATGTACTCCGACTGGGCCTTTGGCCACGGCCAGGCGTCGCAGGAGGAGATCGCCCTGATCCGCGACATGCTCTCCTGGGCGAAGAAACCCATTACGCTGCCTGAAATAAAACCAGGGGAGACGGTAACTGTCCCGGTGACGCTTTCCAACAGCACCGCCACCGATGCGGCTTCCATCAAGCTCCAGATCTGGAACCCGGACCGCTCCACGCTGCTTTTGGAACAGACAGTCAGTCTTGCCGTACCTGCCGGACAGTCGATCATCAACAACGTTTCCTGGCAAGCCGCGGCCAGCTCCGTCCTCGGCATCTACCACATAGATTACATTCTTCTCGACGCCACAGACAACATCATACAGCCTCAGGCCGAAACCGACTCCGGCCGCTTCGCAGTGAGCAGCCCGCCCCAGACAAGCACGGTCAAAAAGGATATCTGGCTCTCCATCACCTCCCCCAACCAGGAGGTCTTCTTCAACGAACCGTTTGCCTATACCTTCCACGTCTTCAACACCACCGCCACCACCCGCAACCTGACCCTGAAAAGCTGGCTGCCACACACCAACCGCTGGCACGAATGGCCGGTGACCGCCACCGCCAACGGTGAAACCGTCATCAACGGCTCCGACCTGTTCACCGATAGCCGCTACATGTTCGAGACGCTGCGGGCTTACCTCTACGACGAAAACAACGTACAGATCGGCAGCTACATGCTGAGCTTCAAGGGGGTGTACCCGCAGGTCATAGCCACCACCACTACCGGCAAGCCGCTCTACACCAGGGGTGAAACGGTCGATCTCGGCGTCAGCCTCGGCAACAGCCGTAATATGGCAACGACCGTAAATCTCAAGGTAACGGTTACCGATCCGGCAAACAGTATCGTCTTCAGCGCTTCCACAGACACAGCGCTTCCAGCCGGCGGTACGGTTTCCCGGAATTTCGCCTTCTCCCTCCCGCAAATTCCCCAAGGGGGCGTCTACACGGTCTCCTCCGAGGTCTTCGACGCCGGCGGAAAGAAAGTCGGCGGCGACACCGCCTCGTTCACTGTCCCCTTGCGTTTCGTAACGGTCTCGCCGGCCGTCCCTGCCGTCCTGAATCCCGGTGCGAATACCGTTTCCTTTGCCCTGTCCAACCTGGGCACCCTGCCGGTCTCCTCCGGATTCCTCAATGCGAGCCTGAAGGATCCTGAAGGTGCGTCCATAGTATCCCTCGCCCAGCAGTTTACCCTCGACGCGGGACAGACCAAAAATCTTGACCTTTCCCTTGTTATCCCGCCCCTGAAGTTCGGCGACTACACCCTCAGCTACAGCCAGGGCGATACCTCCGGAACCGGCAAAAACAGCAGCGTCACGCTTCCCAGAGCGCCTTGGTCGCCGCCACCTTCGACAAGCCTTCCTACCGCATCAGGGAGACGGCCAACCTGGCGCTCACCCTCACCAACAGCGGCAGGTTCAACCTGGATGGTTTGAGCGTCACCGTTGCCGCGACCGACACCGGATACACGGACACGAGAACGATTTCCGTTGCACCGGGACAGACAATCTCCCTGCAGCAGGCGATAATCATCCCCGATACCATTACGGCGGGCCAGCACGCCGTCACCGTGACCCTGACCTTGCCGGGCGGTTCCGCCATTACCAAGGAATTCACCATCACCGTGCCGGATTCGCTCCTCGCCTATTCCCTAGCGCAGAGCTCGGCCGTCGCGGGAGGGACAATAACCCCAGCCATCGTCAACAGCGGCGGGAAGGACACCTCCGCCGAATACCGGCTGACCCTCTACGATGCGAAGTCCGCCCAGATCGCCGACCAGAGCGCCACAGCGAGCATCCAGGCGGGAGCGACGCTCCCCTTGAGCCTCCCCATTCCTCTGGGAGCAACGGACGGGATTTACACCCTGGTCGCGACTTACCGCAATGCCATAACCGGCCAGGCAGCGACGGTCCA
>DATNCC010000053.1:0-9216 GCA_035571735.1 Dongiaceae bacterium
CCGTGTTAGCTCATCCCGCCGCTTCAGCGATGAAATCACCACCGGAGTACCAACACCTCTTAAACCCTCGGCTATCGGCACGACAGGAACACCGAAAAACAGATCCCCCTGCCGCCCATCGTCCATGACCGCCACCAGCTTCAAGCCGGTTTCCTGCAGCGACAGGTACGCCACCTCGGCAACCTCATCCACTCCGCAAAAAACCACCTCCCGCACGCCGGCATCTTCCAGGCGGCGGAACAGATCGAGATAATCCTGCCGCGCCACGGTGTAGAGACTGGTAAAGTAGCTCAAGTGCTGGTAGGCGAGGCGGCTCTTTTCGGCCAGACCCTGAGGGGTAAGAAGATATGCGTAGCGATTGCTGGGGAAGTTTTTGACCCGTACGAACCCTTTTGAAACCAGGTTCTTAAGATAGGAGTTGACCAGGCCGACGGCGATGCCGAGACGGCGGGAGAGTTCGCGCTGCGAGAGCGGCTCATCGCCGCTGATCTCGGAGAGAAGCTGGAGGGAGCGGGAGGAATCAAGCGGTTTTTCGACGGCATCGTTCATAGTTTGAACAATAGTATGGAATAAAAGGAAAAAGCAAGCAGTTTGTTCATATCATGAACAGTCGCAGGAACCCGCTTCGGGACAATTGTCGAGAAACCACCGGTAGGCCCCTTCAATCCCCTCCCGCAGTTCAATGGAGTGATGCCATCCCAGGGCATGAATCCGGGAAGAATCAGCCAGTTTGCGCGGCGTCCCGTCAGGCTTGTCCGTATCAAAGACCAGGGTGCCCGAAAAGCCGACCACATCCCGCACCAGCAGCGCCAGATCACGGATGCTTATTTCCTGGCCGGAACCGACATTGATCAGGGCCGGCGCAACCGGGTCACGGAGCAGAGCATCATAGCGGGTGTCGTCAAGGTTCATCAGAAACAAGCAGGCGGCGGCCAGATCATCGACCTGGAGAAATTCGCGCAGCGGCGTGCCGGTTCCCCAGATCGTCACTTGAGCGTCGCCACGCTGCCTGGCCTCATGGAACTTGCGGATCATGGCCGGCAGAACATGGGACTTTTCCAGATCGAAGTTGTCGTTGGGGCCATACAGGTTATTCGGCATGGCGGACAGGTATCTGGTTCCATACTGCTGGTTATAGGAGCGGCATTGATAGATTCCGGCAATTTTTGCAACGGCATAGGCATCATTGGTCGGCTCAAGAGGGCCGGTCATCAGGTGTTCCTCTTTCATCGGCTGCGGGGCGAATTTGGGATAGATGCAGGTGCTGCCGAGAAACAGGAGACGCGTGACACCGGACAGCCACGAACTGTGGATGATGTTGTTCTGAATCGTCAGGTTGTCATGAATGAACTCGCCCTTGCAGGTGCTGTTGGCAATGATGCCGCCGACACGGGCTGCCGCCAGAAAAACATATTCCGGCCGGGTCTTGACAAAAAACGACTCCACCTCGCCCTGGTTGCGGAGATCGAGTTCCGTTCGCGATCTGAGCAGCAGGTTTCCATACCCCGCCGCCTGAAGTGTTCTTACGATTGCGGAACCAACCATACCGCGGTGTCCCGCTACAAAAATACGTGCGTCGCTCTGCATCTTGTCTTTATTCCTCGATTCCCGAAATGTGCAGCGAATGCGTCCGTACCGGCCTGTTCCCCGTTCCCCGTTCCCCGTTCCCCTCAACCCTCAACCTTTTCATCCTTCATCCTTCATCCTTTCAGCATGGCTGTAGCGGAGAACGGTTACCTTTTCCAGCGTAATCATCCCCCCCCTCATCATGCCGTCGATACGCGGCATGATGGCATCGATCTTTTCCTGGGTGTCAACCGCTTCAACCACGAGCGGCAGATCGGCCGAAAGATCCAGCAGCTTCTGGGTATGGTACACCCGGTTGGCCCCGAAGCCGCAAACACCCCGCAGCACCGTCGCCCCGGCAAAGCCTTCGCTTCGCAGCAGCTCCACCAGCGCCTCATAGAGCGGCCTGTGCTCGCAGCGGTCGCCCTCTCCGATAAAAATCCGCATCAATACCTGCTCACCAGTCAGTTTTGTCATAACAGTGTCCTCATGCCAGCGTTCGAACGGTAATTATTCCCAGCCATGTAAACAGGAGGCAAACCACGACACTTGCCAGAATATTGGTAAATGCCACGAGAAACTGTCCATCCTCCAGCAGCGAAAAGGTCTCGAAACTGAATGTGGAAAACGTCGTCAAACCGCCAAGAAATCCGACAGTCAATCCGAGCCGCATGGTATCCGGGATAACGGTGCTGCGCAGGCCGAGTTCCATGATCAATCCGATCAGATACGCTCCGATGATGTTGACCGCAAAGGTACCGTATGGAAAGGCCCGTCCCAGCAGGGAGTAGACCCATCCCGACAGGTAGTAGCGGGTAAGCCCGCCCCCCGCGCAGAACAGGGCTATCGTAGCGGCTGTCTTCATCTCCGACATTGACTAGAGATCCTCTCCGGTAGTAGTCAGCACCAGCTTCCCGTGCTTGACCCCCTTGACGCTGATCAGTTCGTTCGCGATCTGCTTTACCTTCAGGACCGTGCCGCGAATGACCAGCACTTCCAGGCAGTTATGGGCATCAAGATGGACATGCAGGGCGGAAACGATCCGGTCATGATGGGCATGCTGGTTATCGGTCAGCTTATCGGCAAGATCCCGCACATGATGATTGTAAACCAGGGTCACCGTGCCGACCGCCTCCTGATCCTCCGCTCCGCAGCGCTCCTCGACAAGTGACGCCCGGATCAGGTCGCGGATCGCCTCGGAACGGTTCATGTAGCTCTTTTGCTCAATCAGCTGGTCAAAATTCTGCAACAGCTTCTCATCCAGCGAAATACCGAACCTTACCGTCTGTCCCACACCCGGCCCCCTTGTTCCATGATGTTACGTGCGCATCGTAGCCGATTTTATCCCAAATGTCACGATCATGCGTAGACCGGATTATTCGTGTAATTATAATTATATTTGTGTTACTGTTTTTTTGCTTTTGGAGATCTGCAGGTGTTTAGGCTGAAGACTGAAGGCTGAAGGTTTTCAGAATAATCGCGTCTCCAGGCCTATAGATTTTCCTAACAGTCTTCAGCCTTCAGCCTATCAACCCAGGAATTTAACGTTATGATCTCCATCAATGCAGCGATCATGGATTTAAAGCGACTCGATCTGCTGGCTGACAGCGATTCGCCGATCCACGTTCTCGACGCTCGCGCCAAGGTACTTGTCACGACTGTCTTTATAGTTTCCGTCGCTTCTTTCGGAAGGTATGAACTTGCCCGCCTGCTCCCTTTTTTTATCTTCCCGATAACCATCGTTGCGCTCGCCAACCTGCCGCCGCTCTATCTCGTCCGCAAAATCGCACTCCTCTGCCCCGTCGTACTGATGGTGGGGCTCTTCAATCCGGTTTTTGACCGCACAGTGCTGTATCAGATCGGCCACCTGGAAATCTCCGGCGGCTGGATATCCCTGGTTTCACTGCTCATCCGCTCTCTCCTCACCGTCGGGGCGGCATTCGTTCTGATAGGAACAACCGGTTTCACAGCGGTCTGCCAGGCTCTGGAACGTCTGGGAATTCCGCAACTCTTTGCCGTACAGCTGCTTTTTCTTCACCGCTATCTGTTCGTGCTTGCCGATGAATCCGGCAGGGCATCCCGTGCCCGCGAGCTCCGTTCCTGCGGCACAAAGGGGGGACTGGGAGTCTCCAGCTTCGGTTCGCTGGCGGGGCACCTGCTGCTGCGCACATGGCAACGGGCTGAGCGCATCCATACCGCCATGCTGGCACGCGGTTTCGTCGGCGGGTTCCATGTGCTCCGCCAATCCCGCTTCGGCACCTCCGAACTCTGCTTCGTACTCGGCTGGTCATCCCTCTTTATCGCCCTGCGCACGTATGATATCCCGGGCACCATCGGGGCGCTGGTAACAGGAATTGTCCCATGAGCCATCATATCGTTGAAGCTAGGAATCTGCGGCACGTTTATCCGGACGGTACGATCGCCATCAAGGATGTTTCCTTTCGCATCACCCATGGCGAATCGGTCGCGATCATCGGAGCCAACGGCGCCGGTAAATCAACCCTCCTGCTGCACCTAAACGGCTGCCTGGAAGCCACCGCCGGGCAGATCCGCATCGGAGACACACCGCTCTCGAAGGGGACGCTGCCGGGCATACGCCGCACGGTCGGCATGGTGTTCCAGAATCCTGACGACCAGCTCTTCATGCCGACGGTATTTGAAGATGTCGCCTTTGGCCCGTTGAATCTGGGGCTCTCCGGAGCAGAGGTTGACCGGAGGGTAACTGAAGCCCTGGAAAGGGTCGAAGCCGGACACCTGCGAGCCAAGCCTCCCTATCAACTTTCGAGTGGCGAAAAGAAACGGGTCGCCATTGCCGCCGTACTGGCGATGTCACCCGATATTCTGGTCATGGATGAACCGACAAGCGGTCTCGACCCCTTCGCACGGCGTCAGCTCATGTCTCTGTTGCGGGAATTTCAGCACACGAAGATCTTCACCAGCCACGACCTGGACATGGTGCTGGAACTCTGCGGGCGGACGATAATCCTGCATGAAGGGGTAATAATAGCCGATGGGGCGACTGAAGAGATATTCCTCAATGATGAACTTCTCGCGGCCTGCCGGCTGGAGAAGCCTTTTTCCATGCAGGGATGCCCGGTCTGCGCCGGAAAGCGCACTGCAGGAGGCGTGAGAGAGTGATCCATCAGCATGAAGTCGCGGTAATAGCTCCGCTCGTGCTGATCGGCCTTGTTCACCGCCGGATCGCAAAAAATGGAGCTTTTTTTTTGGTAGTGTCGAATCTGCCGATTACTGTCTTGCATGAGCTGGCGCACTTTACGGCAGCTTTGATGCTGGGGGGCAAGCCGGTCGGATTCAGCCTCTGGCCGACGCTGAAAAACGGTACATGGCAGCTGGGGAGCGTAACAGCGAGAGTCACCATCATATCGGCAGCGCCAACCGCTCTCGCACCGCTTTTATGGTTGCCCGTCGGCGGGCTGCTGCTGGTCGAACGCACCGCCCTGGCCGGAGAATCGCTGCCGATACTCTGCTGCATCCATCTGGCCGCATATATGTGCGTGGCAGCCAGCATCCCTTCGTGGCAGGATATCAAGGTCGCGATCATGCATCCCCTGAGCCTGATGCTCTGGAGCGCAATCCTGGTTGCCGCGGATTTTGTGATCGGATAACGTCCCAGGAACGCGAGCATTATCGGGACTGAGCCGGAAAGTCTTCAACAGGCTTTAATTCAATCCTGAATTCGACGCCGCCATCGATATTGTATGCGGCAATGTTCCCACCCATGTTCTTCTCGATAATCACCTTGGACATATACAGGCCGATGCCGGTCCCCTTGCCCTGCTCCTTGGTGCTGAAATAGGGGTCGAAAATCCGTGGGAGTACCTGTTCGTCAATCCCCCCGCCATTATCCCACACCGTTACCACGGCAGTGCCTCCCTCCCGGAAGATTCTCACCCTGATGCGGGGTGAAACGACCTGATGCTCCTCAAGCACATCCTTTGAATTACTCAGAATATTGAGCATGACCTGGGAGTATTCATTGGGATATCCTGCAACCGCTATAAAATCTTCCGCCTCAAGGTCAATGTCGATATGTACGTTTCTCAGGCTTGAGGACAGGAACTCGATGGACTTGCCAACCACGTCATTAAGTAAAAAGGGGCGTTTCTGTTTATCAGTGCGGAAAAAATTACGGAAATCATCGATGGTTCGCGACATGGATATGATGGTGTCCATCGCCTTTCCAACTTCGGACGTCATTTCATCCCTGCTCAGATCGCCCGACTCGAAGGTAATTTTGAGATTTTGAATTATCAGGCCCAGATTGTTGAGCGGCTGCCGCCATTGATGGGCGATGCTGTTGATCATCTCTCCCATTGAGGCCTGGCGACTCTGCTGGATCAATATCTGGTCCTTCTGGCGGAGTTCGGCAACCGTCTCGAGAACCCGCTTTTCGAGAAATTCGTTCAGCGCCTCCAGCTGGCGCTGCTTCGCGGCCAGCGCCTCCTGGGCCGTCTGGCGTTCCCCGATCTCATGTTCCAGAGTCGTGGTCTGCCTGTCCAGGGTGCCGATCATCGCATTGAATGCAGTTGCCAGAATTCCGATTTCGTCTGCGGAGTCAACGGCAATCAATCGGTTCTCCCCCGTTTTTTGCTGAAGTTGTTCAACATGGCGGGTAATGACCGCAAGCGGCGACATCAGCCTTCTCATAACAAGCCAGATGGTCAGCAGCAACAAGGCTGTACCCGTTACAGTGGCGATGACAAAATAATAACGTGCCGTGTACAGCGGCCCATAGACTTCGTCGATCGGCGAATTTGCCACCAGGACCCACGGGGTCATGCGCAGATGTTTGCCGGAAGAAAGCATGGCAACACCGCTTGAATTGACCGTTTCACCGCTCCCTTCAAACCCGTTGATTACCCGGTCGTACAGCCTGTTTACACCGGGCGGCGCCGCCGGCTTCATGATCCTCCTCTTGTCGGGGTGTACGAGCATGGTTCGTTTCTTGTCCGAGATAAAGAAATAACCGCCCGCTCCGAGCCTGATCCTGGACAGCGACACCAGAAAATTCTCCCCCAGCAGGTCCAGGCTGCCGGTCATCATGCCGGTCAGGCGCCCCTGGCGGTCAAAGATCGGTACGGTCATCACGATTGCCGGCTGTCCGGGGGTATGGGTTGATATGTATGGTTCGGAAATGTAGGGCTTCCGGCCGGTAACTGTTTGCTGTACCCACTCCCGGAACGAAAGGTCTTTCCCCCTTCTGCCCGCTCTGTAGGGGCTCTCGGCAATCAGAATGCCGTCTTTGGAAATGAAGAAGATGCCGTTGTCGAAGATTGACAGGAGACCAGCCTTGCTGTCGAGAAAACGCTGGGCGTGATCAGCATTTGTGAAGACATCATCAGGGGCGATTGTAGCGACCGCAATCAGGGCGTTTTGCGAAATCCTGAGCTTGTCATCAATACTATTGGCCAGACTCGATACCTGGGAGAATTGCTGAGCGGAAACGGTTTCCTTGAACGTACGCCCGAAGTAGGAGAGAGTTAAATATGCCGCTGTCGCGACGAAAAGCACAAACAGGGCGGAAGCTGCCAGCGCTACCTTTATTTTCAGGCTGATGCCACTTATAAAAGCAGACAACATTTCGAGTACCTTGTAATTAAATTTATTGTGCATACATATCAAAAAACCGGCCTGCTATCCATCATTAAAGAGCCCCCTGCCAGATCTCCCCAGGATAAATCAACCGGTTTTTTTTCAAGTTTCCGACAACTGATCTCAGCCGGGCGACTCGTGCCGGTTTCTGAGGGCATCAACGCTCCAGATGCCGCTCCCCTGAGTGCAGATGAACAGAAACACGAAGCAGTAAAGTACCGCTAGTTCGCCATTGTTCTGGATCGGCAACAGCGCCTTCATCCCGTGTGCCATCCAGTACGCGAAGGCCATCTGACCGCTTGTAATGAAGGCCGCCCACTGCGTGAACAGCCCGATCATGATCAGAATGCCGCCGATCAACTCGATCGGACCGGCGATGTAGACAATAAACGCGGGAACTCCTCCCGGCATCGGGATCGGAAAACCGAACAGCTTCTGGGCGCCATGCCAGAGGAACAGAAACCCGACAACGATCCTCATCAGTGCATAACAGTGTGAATTGAAAGCCGACATGAATGGTTTCATGGTGACACCTCCTCATGGATTATGTCTGATACCTCAGCAAAACCGTACCTGAAGAAAACGTTCTTACATCAAGAAGTTTCAGTGCAAGCCTGTTATTTAAACCTTCGAACAGACTCTTACCGCTTCCCAGGACCACGGGATTAACGATGATACGGTACTCATCTATAAAGCCGAGTTTCGTCAATGCTACCGCCAGGTCGGAACTACCTAAAATCACCATATCCTTACCCGGCTGATGTTTCAGTTTATCGACCTCTTCCGCGATATTTCCTTTCACAAGCCTCGAATTCTGCCATTCAACCTCCTCCAACGTAGGTGAAAAAACAATTTTGGGCAAATTGTTCATTCTCTCGGCAATGATCGGATCAACCTTAATCGCGCGCGGGGTTGGCCAGTAAGCCGCCATCATTTGATAAGTCACCCGGCCGAACAAAATAGTGTCAACTGAATTGAGCAGATCAATGGCGTAGTCGATAAAATCACTGTCCACGACATGCCAGTCCAACTCTCTGTCAGGTCCTTCAAAGAAGCCGTCAACTGATATCATCATTTGAAAAATAATTTTTCTCATACATGGCTCCTTGACGTTCTGTTCGCAAATCGCTATCAGCCGGGCCGGCGGTCTTTCCGACTCTTCAGTCCGCAGCGCGGGCAACGCTTCTCCGCTACCGGCTGCTGACAGGTCTCACACCAATAGGTGAGCAGCAGTCCGCTCTCGCAGGCCCTGCACGTAATCCCGGACTTTTTGTCGCTGCAACTGCATCCCTCATTGTCCATTTTCATGGCACCCTCATCGGATAGCCGGCCCGGCACGGAATGTGCTGTTTGTAACCCATGAGAAAATTATACTCTCAACTCCTTGCGAAGCAAATTGGCAATTTTGTATAATAAGCGCTGCGGTTATCTCCCTTCAAGGTGTATAATGCTCCTATGAATGATGATAACGTGGTACGGTTCTGGAGGTTCCCATGCGGCACCCTCTTTGGTTGGCTGCACTTTTTGTTCTTACGATAAGCATACCGGCGCGGGCAGTAGAATTAAGACCTCTGGCCGACTGTTCGATAAAGGTCTTCAGAGAGATAAACCGCGGCAAAGCCTGGTCCGGCAAGCCGCCGGAAGGCTGTCAGCCCGAAGTACGTGTTGAAAAGCGGCCTGGAGGAATTTTTGTAACAACTTGGAACAAAGGAAGTTCCGGGCGCGGCTGGGTGAGGGTATCCTTTTCAGCAGCGATGGGTTTCTTCGAGGTTGCCGACAGGAAAGCGCTTGAAAAGGCCGGCCGCGACATTACGGCGCGCGCCGCGCGTATCGAGCGCTGTCTTGATTCGATTATCCGGGTGAATGACCCGCTGGAATGCCGGGATCATGCGACAAAAACTTACCCTGCCGGTGATGAGATCGGAGCGGAGAACAAGAGGAGTATCTGGCTGGATGACAATGGCCGCCATACTGTTGCCGAATATGCCTACGGAGATTCCCGCGAGGCGGTCAGCCCGCCGGCAGATCTCTTCAGCG
>DATNCC010000054.1:0-3491 GCA_035571735.1 Dongiaceae bacterium
TCAAGGGTCTTCCCCCTTCTTCTTTTGAGGGCGCACTCCAGGTGATCCTGAAATCCTGTCCGGTCTGGATGACGCTCAGCTCCCGGACCGCTGCCGGCACCAGGGCCTCGGGGGGAATGAGAGCCCCCTTTTTCCCGCAGCTCGACAGCAAAACCGGGGCTAACAGAAGAAAGCAGATAAATTTACAAAGGGTCATTTTCATGATTGAGGATGGCAGTTAAAGCGTTGCCTGCGCATTTAGCAGACGAAAAACAATGTCTGTTTGTTCCCGGGAGCCGAATCCCTGCTGATACAAGGCGCGTGCTGCGGCTCTATTACCGGTGGCAATGGCTGCAAGCATGCCGGCCGTGGCAATATACTGCCGGGTGCCCGGCGATAACTGGCCATCCTCTGCCAACAGCTCCTGCGCCCGTGCTGCTACCAGTTCGAAGTTTTTCATGCTCAGGGTCCTGAAAAACTCCAGCTGACGTTTTTCGCCGGGCGACATGGCGGCTTGGCAGGACGGTTTTTCAAAGGCATCCCAGACAGGTTTCAATTCGGCGGCAGTCAGGTATGGAAGCATGGTGATTGCTGCGGTGCCGACGATTTCCCGCCGGACTTTTTCCGGGACGGCGTTGATATCCACGAGCATGGTGCTGAGAGCAAAAGCGGTCGAGCGAATTTCCCCGGATACTATTCTTTCATCAGCGGCGGCATCTTCCGGGAATTTCCCAGTTAAAATATACTGCCGCAGGCTTACACTCCTTCTGGCCAGCAGGGTCATGCCGCAATCTTCACCGACAGCGGCGGCGCTCAACGCAGGGGAAGTGCGCTCATTGTTGATCAGCTGCATAAAGGGCATATACGGAATCTGCCCCCCTGCCAGCCGCAATATTGAGAACGCACCGGTATCCATGAATTTTGTTTTGCCAACTCTCTGATCAAGAACAGGGAAGTAATCGGAATTGGCTGTTATGGGATAAGACTGGAACAACGGGTCCAGAAATGTTTTCGAGCCTAGGGCTCGGATACGGACGTCCTGCAGTCCGTGAACATTGATGCGTGCGAGTAACGAGTTCAAAGCGGGATACTGAAATGCCGCCGGGTTAAGTGCACCCAGGGAGCCGCTCTTCTTGGCCACAACCATGAGATCCGCGTTGCCGCCAGTCAAATAGACGGTGTAATCGGCGAAGTTTTTTGACAGCGCCTTGAAAACCGAGGCAACCACATGCATATCGCTTTCATAAAGCTGGATCCACTGGACAAACAACCCTTCATCCTGAAGATGGCGTCTGACGTGACGATAGAACTCATCGGAAAACAGGCTGGCCACCCCGCTCACCCAGGGGTTTGACGGTTCGGAAATGATAATATCGTAAATACGGCCATTGCTGGAAAAGACGGATTTGGCGTCATCTATGATGATGTTGCTCCGCCGGTCGCTGTAGACCAGATCCGTACGGCTGCGGAAATGTTGTGCCCCTGCGATCACCGCCGGTTCAATTTCAATCGTGTCGGCGCGTTCGATATGCGGACTGGTCAGGATGGTTTGGGTAGTAAGCCCTGTTCCCAAGCCGATAATGGCTACATGGCGGGCATCGGGATTATATAAAAGTGGCAACGCCCCGCTTAAGATCGTCGTTGCTTCGTCCATGGCACATGGACCCAGCTTGTTGATGTTGATGGCAGAATCACTCTTGCCATTGGTGATGATATTGGTGATGCCGCTTTTGGCCATGGCCACACTTATGGTCGCGGTCTTACCGTCCTTGTGGAAGAGGAGAGAGATGTTTTCCGGGGTCATCAGCCTTACGCCGGCACGGTAGACTCCCGAGGCCATTTTATATTGATCAAGGTGAATCAGAAAAATGGCCAGCAGGACGGCAGCGGCACAACTACCGGCGAATGGCAGTGTCAGGCGTCTTGTCGCCAGGTCCGCGGCGAACAGGGCGATAATCACCGCCAGTGCCATGTCAAGAGTCGCTCCCGAGATCAGCAGCCCCTTTAATCCCAGTGCCGGCATGACAACATGAACCGCACTGAATATCCCGATGATGGCACCGACCGTGTTGGTGGCATAGACGGCGCCGATGCTTTTTTCGCCGTAGCCTTCACGGAAGAGGATATTGGTGATAAGCGGCAGGGTCATGCCGGCGCAGAAGGTCGCCGGGAGCATGATTGCCGCGGCAATGCCGTAACTGCACAGATTGAAAAGCAGGTATCCCTGATCGGTCTTGGGGATTGTTCTCACCAGCCACTGCATGACTGAAAAAGTCCAATTATACATTGGGAGCGTTGCCAGAGCCGCCATTCCCATCGATATCTGAATGAAGGCCAGAAAGCGCAGGGGCTTATCCAGCGAGTCAATCCGTCTTTTGATCCATAACCCTCCGCCTGCCAAGCCGAGCAGAAACGCACTCAGCATCAGTTCAAAGGCATGGGTGCTGCTCCCCAGCACAAGCGCCAGCATCCTGATCCAACTGATTTCGTAAATGAAGGAGGCAACTCCGGTCCCGAGGGAAATCAGCAGCAACAGTGGATAAAGGTAAGGAGGAGTGACGGCAACAACTGCAGGTTCCCGTTCCTGAGCGGGAAACGCGGTGACCGGTTTGCTCAGGCGGCGCGACATCAACCAGACCGTTATTGCCAGGGCGATATTGATAAAGCCGGCCAGGCCGATAGTCCCCGGGAAACCGACAAGATCAATGAAAATAAAGCCGCTGGCGAGAACGCCAAAGACGGCGCCGATGCTGTTGGCAAAATATAGGATGGCCAGAGAGCTTCCGGAACGCTTTGGGAAGAGCCGCAGAAAAGCTCCCGACATCAGAGGGAAAGTCATTCCCAGAAGCACAGACTGGGGTAAAATGGATAGGGTGGAGAGCCCCCACTTGCAAAGATGGACTGCCGTTGGTGAGTTGAGAGCCGGAATTATGGTGGCAAAGGCGTAATTGGTGACCGCATCGAAAAGAGGATGATAGATTAGGGCACACAGACCGACAATGCCTTCAACCAGTGCGTAAACATACAGGAGGTTTTTCCACCTGGATGAATACCTGCTGCAGCAATAAGCGCCTACCGCCATGCCTCCCATGAAGATGGCCAGCACCAGCGTTTGCGCATAGGCGGCATGTCCCAGAAACAGCTTCAGATAATGAGTCCAGATCGACTCGTAAATGAGGCCTGAAAAGCCTGAAAGCGCAAAAATCAGATAATATGCGGTCGGTTTTTTTATCATTCAGGATTTGCCTGATTTGATCCGTTCGATTTCCTGCTTCACCCGCTCCAGCGCCGTACCGCCGGTGGCGCACCGGGCATTGACGCTCGCTTCAAGGGTGATGCTGTCGTAGATGTCTTCTTCGATCATGGCAGAAAAGGAGTGCCACTCTTCCATGGTCAGCTCCGGCAGGTCCTTCTTTCTGTCGAGGCAGTAAGCCACCGACTTCCCGACGACCTCATGGGCGTCGCGGAACGCCATCCCCTTGCGCACCAGGTAATCGGCCACGTCGGTTGCG
>DATNCC010000055.1:0-2348 GCA_035571735.1 Dongiaceae bacterium
GAGCGCTCGACGTGCCTTGAGATATCCGCTTCGTTTCCCGGGTCCGCCGCCACAATTTTCCTGAGATTACTCTCCAGTATTCTCACACCGTCGCGGCTTTGTCCGGCCGGCCTGATCAGATCATCCGTAGTTATGACCGGACTTACCAGGATAATGCCCCGGATGTTTTCATGCACCGCTTCCTCGGCATGCCGCAGGAAGTTGGCGAGCAGCCCGCAGCCGAAGCTGACACCCATGATCAGGGGTTTTTGCCCTTTACGTGCCAGAGCTTCGATCAGGTCTGCAAGTTGGGCGGAAAACATTTCCTGGCAAAATCCGTTGCGGGGATAGTTCACATAGTAAACCGAGCCGTGCCGGCGCAGCAGCTTGCGCTGAAATTCCACCGTCTCGGTGGCGTCAGGAACGAAGCCTCCAAGCACAATAGTCGGTACACCGCCTGCACCTTTTTCACGAAAAATCTGACAGCGGGTGTGAAGGGATTCCTGAGTCTGTTCGAGAACCGCAAACTCACGGTGACGGGATTCTGGAGTAAAGCGCTTGAAAGAGACACCACGCATGAAACCGGCAGCTTTCGTGACTACCGATATTACCGGACTGCTGCCCTTGACAACCCGAAGTTTTGCCTTGTCGCCCATGTGCCCTCCCGATATTGTTTAGTACGTCAGGAATTATTTTCTGCGCTTTTAGTACGATAAAAATTATTTCTGCGGGTTTCTGCAGGAATTATTTCGTGATCGTACTTATCCCGTTTCAGGGGTTTGCATAAAATAATTACGTTAACGCACTTATCCCGATTACCGGGGTTGGAAGGCACTGTAGCATCGTCAGGTTACATACACATTGCAGGCTGGTAAATGTTTGGGAAATTTGCGAGGTGGGCGAAGAGGCTGCTCAAAGTTTAACAATTCCATGCAGCACGTAAAAAACCCACCAAGTCTCTCCCGGTGGGTTTTATTTTCTCATCTTTTAGATTACCTTGTTCGGGTTTTATCCGATTGAATATTTCAACCGGAATTTTCTTGCAGCCTATTTCAGTGCACAGCCTGGTGGAGTCTCATTCATAAATAGTGCATCCTCCCTGTCTATGATTTGTACCTCTTTCCAGCTGATTTTATTATATCACCCGAATTGAAAAAAAATAGTCTGTTGCAAATTTTTTTCTTGGAGTAAACTGGTTTTTTGATTCTTGCTCTACTGCAACGTAAAGCACTGGTAGTTGTCCCTTCCCTGCTCCTTGACCCGGTAAAGTGCGATGTCGGCGTTTTTCAACAGGGTTTCAGCATCGTCGCCATTGTCGGGGAAGTATGCGATGCCGATGCTGGCGGTAACGTTGAAGGAGTGGCCGTTGCACTCGAACGGTTCGCGAAATGCCGCGACGATCTTGGCGGCGGTCACGGATACACTCTCAGCCGAGCCTATTGTCGGCAGCAGCAGCACGAACTCGTCCCCCCCCATGCGACACACCGTATCGCTCTTGCGCAGAAGCTTCTTCAACCGCTCGCCTACGCCCTTGAGCAGCAGATCACCCATGGTGTGGCCGAATGTGTCGTTGACGTCCTTGAAACGATCCAGGTCCAGGATCATGAGCGCCCCGCCCGTTCCGGTGCGGTTGGTGGAGGCCAGAGCCTGGCCGAGACGGTCGCCAAGCAGCGCCCTGTTAGGAAGGTCCGTCAGGGCATCATGGTAGGCCATGTAATGAATGGTGTCCTCATAGCGCCGGCGCTCGGTAACGTCGTTCAGCATGAGCACGAATCCCGTAAGATTGCCCTGCCTGTCCAGGATGCCGGACAGGCTGCCGTCATAGAAGAGGGGAGCGGCGGCCCGCTTGATCTTTACCGGGAACAGGCATTTCCCCTCTTGTTGCACGATTTCCCGCGCCTGGTGCAGGCCGAGCGGAGCAATATCCTCCAATACCAGTAATTCCGGGGCGGACCGGCCGATGGCTGTGGAAGCACGGCACCCGAACACTTTCTCCGCCACAGGATTGAAGTATTTGATCATGAAGGAGCCGTCCGTGGCAATAATCGCCATATTTACGGAGGAACTGAGGATATTGTCCAGGTAGACGGTCTTGTCCAGAAGTTCCCTGGCGGTCTGCTGGAAGACATCGTCTTTCTCCCGGATGATATCCTTCAGCAGCTCGATGTATTTCCCCCCCAGCCCCTTGACGATATCCGACTGGGTGATGATCCCCGCGATGCAGCCGAGGTCATCGACCACGACCACATGGCGGATGTGCTCCTTCTTCATCAGCAGGGTGGCCTTGTGGACCGTGGCGCCGGCATTGGCGGAAATGACCGGGCCTTTCATGACACTGCTGACATGGACACTTCCCAAATCGATCCCCT
>DATNCC010000056.1:0-14709 GCA_035571735.1 Dongiaceae bacterium
AATTCCACCGGATGATACGATAACTTGGCGCTGCGCAGCCCCGTGTCCCCCAGATCCTGCTCACGGTTCAGAAAACGGCACTCCTGGAACAGCAGCCTGGCAAACTCGCGGTTCACCAGTTGGTACAATCCCTCGGTAAAGGGATCTGCCTTCTCGAACTGGCACACGGCGGTTTCCCGGTTGAGTCGCTCGCCCAGGGCGAAGGCAGCTACCCTGCCATTCACGATCACGACGACACCTTCAAGACCGAGCGCTTCCGTACTCTGGAGCGCCTCGTACGTGGCAGCCATCTCCAGGCGGAGCGAATTGCCGATATCTTCCCCGGAACTCTGAACCAGTCTGTCCATGAGGTTCAGGCAGCCGGTGAGATGTTCCCCGGAAAAGAGGGCGACGGTGTAGACATGACGGCTGGTAAAATAGTTGATCCGGTTTTTCTTCTTGTGAAAGCGGCTTCCCGGCAATGTTGCCAGCTCCTCGCGAAGGTAGAGATAGTCGTGAGAGTCACGCAGCTCGGTAATCTGAATGTCGTTCCTGTCAAGATCCGCGGCGGCAAACAGATCGTCGGCGCAATACAGGGACCGGCCGTCCGTGAACATGATCTTCAGAGCCTGTGCAACATCCCCCCCGAGCGGCGGCAGGAAATATGTGGTGCCGTCGTACCCCTTGCCCAGCACGATGAGCGAATCCGCAACGGTTGCCAGCCTGTAATCATGCGCATGCCGGAACAGATAGAGACCGGCAAAGGTCATCTCTGACATGAGCGGCTGCGCAGCCATACATAACCGGTCCAGGAGCGGCTTGTCAGTCAGCGCCAGCGGCCGTGACTCCGGATACGGTGGAATTTCCATTTGAGTTCTCCCGGCTTTCCTTACTTTTGGGTCTGCAACCATTCCAGCGCCGCCTCAAATGTCGTGAAAACGTTGTAGCTGTAGGTCGTTCCCTGAACCACTGCAATCACCACATACGCGGACAACAGGCCGTAATTGACGGTATCCGAGCTGACATAGGCAGACTTGCCGCCTTTCCTGTTGACCATGAACGAACTGGCAATAGCCGGCAGCATCATGAACTGGTTCGAGGTTATGCCGGTAAGGTCGCAGTCCCTGAAATCCCAGAGCATATGCCTGGTCACCAGCGGGTAGCATGTTTCGATGGTTTCAAGCAGTTCATCATACGACATGGTTCCGGTCGCCCTGAAGACCATGATATCGTCTAATCGCTCAACTGTAATGTCGGCCAATGTTATCCCCTCGTATGCCCTTAATCCTGTATATTCTAGCCGCCAGGAACGTGCCCGTCAATCATGACCCCGGGGCGGAAGATAAAAAGTCCTTATCCGCTCTAAAAAAAGTCCAGCAATATCAACATGTTTCGGTACTTATTTCTTGACTTCTCCGTGAATTGCTGTATTTTGCGAAACATCCTAGCAGAAAATTTATTACGGAGGGAATTGTAATGGCAATTGCAATGAAGATCGCCAGCCAAATATCCAGATCGTCCTGGATTCGCAGGATGTTCGAGGAGGGGGAACGGTTGCGGCAGGAATTCGGCGCCGATAATATCTATGATTTCACCCTCGGCAATCCGGATGTGGAGCCCCCCGAATCCTTCGGTCGCGAACTGCTTGAGCTGGCACGGAACCCGCTGCCCGGTATGCATCGCTATATGAACAATGCCGGGTATGCCGAAACGCGGAACGCGGTTGCGGAAAAAATATCCGGGGATTCCGGTCTGAAAGTCCCGGCCGACAATATCATCATGACCTGCGGCGCCGGCGGGGCTCTCAACGTGGTGCTCAAGACCATTCTCAATCCGGGGGAGGAGGTCATTATCCTGGCTCCCTTCTTCGTCGAGTACAAGTTCTACATCGACAATCATGGCGGCGTTCCGGTCGAGGTCTGGACGGATCGCGACACATTCCAGCTCGATATCGACGCCATCGAAAAGGCGATCACCGCCAAAACCAGGGCCATCATCATCTGCTCCCCCAACAACCCGACCGGCGTCATCTATCCGGCCCAGAGCCTGAAGCGGCTCGGGGAAGTCCTGAAAAAAATACACAGGCGAAACGGCCATCTGATCTATGTCATATCCGACGAACCGTACGCCCGCATCGTTTTTGACGGGCAGCATGTGCCGAATATCTTCCCGCTGGTGGAAAGCTCGGTGATCGTCACCTCCCACAGCAAGGACCTGGCTCTGCCGGGCGAGCGGATCGGGTATCTGGCGGCCAACCCCCGCATGGCGACCGCTGGGCAGTTCATGGAGGGGGCGGTCTTCAGCAACCGGGTGCTCGGTTTCGTCAACGCTCCGGCGCTGATGCAGCGGCTGGTTGCCAGGCTGCAGGATGAATCGGTGGACATCGCCGCGTATCAGGCCAAACGGGATCTGCTGGTGCGCGAACTGGGCGGCATGGGGTTCACCATGGTCAAGCCGGACGGCGCCTTTTACCTCTTTCCAAAATCGCCGCTGGCCGATGATGTCGAGTTCGTCAAGCTTGCACAGAAGCACCACATCCTGCTGGTGCCTGGAGCCGGTTTCGGCGCCCCCGGTTTCTTCAGGATCGCCTACTGCTTTGATATCGGGATGATCGAGCGGAGCCTGCCGGCCTGGCGGGCGCTTGCGAAAGAGGTCGGGCTGAGGGGGTAGAGATGGGGCGGAGGAGCTATTTGTTCTGCTCCTCCGCTTTTTTTTCAAGGAAATCGATAAAATCGATCGAGCGGTTGACAAAGCGGAGATTGAAGCGGCTCTCATACAGCAAAAGGGCGGACGCTCCAAACAGAAACAGCCCGCCGCTCAGGGCTATTAACGTCGGGATCCAGCCATGATAGCTGCTGCCGTAGGCGACAGTGACGGCAATGGCCAGGCTTGATGCGACAAAGAACAGTGTCGCGGTGTACAACGCGACCATCGCCTTCTGGATCAGCCGCGCCCGGCGTCTCTGCAGGCCGATCTGGCCATGCAGATGTTTCAGACGTTCTTCCGGATATGAAATCTTCCCGATGATAACCGCTTCAACTTCCCCCTTCATGACATTTACCCGGTCAAAGATGCGTCCCAGACGGGCTGACGTGGAAAATATCAGGGTTCCGCATGCCGAGATCAGAACCGCCGGGGTAATCATCGAGGTCAGAATGCTCGAACTGCTGAGCGCTTCCAGAAGCTCTTTTTCAGGAACGGCCATTTGACTCCTCTCGAATCACTTCGTGTAATCTGAATCAGGCGATCTGCTTCAACTCTTCGATCAGACCGGCAAGAACATCGTACCCTTTCTGCCAGAAGCCGCTGTCGGTGATGTCGATGCCGGCAAGACGGGCGGTATCGGCGGGTGACAGCGCTCCGCCCGACTCCAGCAGGGCGTGGTAGCCCGGCTTGAAAGAATCCCCCTCCTCTCGATATTTCTGGAAGAGCGCCAGCACCAGCAGTTCGGCAAATGTGTACGAATAGCAGTAGAAGCGGCTATGGATGAAGTGGCTGATGTAACTCCACCCCCAGCGGTAGGCGGGGATCATCTCGACTGAATCGCCGTACAGTCTGCCGTTTTCCTCCAGCCAGATTTCGGCGACGCGGTCGTTAGAGAGGAGCCCCCCCGTGCGCTCGTTGTGGAGGCGCAGTTCGAAGCGCGTCAGTACCGTCTGGCGGAAGGTGGTGGCGATGATGTCCTCGATTTTGGCGCAGAGCAGCGATCTGCGTACGCCAGGATCGGTTTCGTTATCAAGCAGTCTGCGGGTCAGCAGCATTTCGCCGAACACGGAGGCGGTCTCGGCCAGCGGGAGCGGGGCATGATAATTCAGCATGCTCTGTTTCTGGGCAATCACGAAATGCAGGCCGTGCCCGGCTTCATGGGCGATTGTGGCCAGGTCGCGGAGCGTGCCGGTGTAGTTGAGCAGCAGGAACGGTGGCAGCTCTGGTGAGATCCCCATGGCGAAGGCGCCCCCCGATTTCCCGGTGCGGGGGAGGACATCGACGCGGCGTTCGTTGAAGAACGCCTCGACAATGGCGCCGAATTCAGGGTTGTACGCCCGGTATGAATCGACCACCAGGCCACGAGCCTCTTCAAAGGCATAGCTCCGCTCCGTCTCGGCTACCGGGGCGTAGATATCGCAGTTGCGCAGTTTATCCATCTTGAGCATTCCGGCCTTGATCCGGAAATACTCCTGGGCCAGGCCGTAATTCGCTTCGGTTACGCACATCAGGTGTTCGACGGCTTCGTCGGGGATCTCGTTGCCGATATTGGTCGGCTGGATCGGCGTCTGATACCGGCGCAGTTCCATCTCCTGGCCATGATCGAGCGCCATGTTGTTGAAGACAGCATTGTAGACGATGCCGTGCTCGCCGTGACGTTCCAGGAAAAGCGTCATCGCCCGGAAGCGGACATCGCCTGATGTATGATGCAGCAGGGCGAGCAGCTCTTCGCCGGTAAATGTCCGCAGTTCGCCGTCCAGTTCCATCTGGTAGCTGAGTGACGCCGACAGCTCGTCGAACAGCTTGGTGAAGGCCCGAACTCCGGTCAGGTCCTTGCGGGTCAGGAGCCGCTCTTCGTTCTCTTTAAGCGTATGAGGACGGAATTTGCGGATTCCTTCCAGGAAATGGCGGTAACCGGCCGCTTCCGGGAGCGCGCGGAATGCTTCAAAACGCTCGTCGCTCAGCTCCATCAGTTCCAGGTCGAAAAAGAGCAACTGCTGGGAAAGCCGGCTGCCCAGCTCGGAACAACGCTGGGAAAGGGCCCGGAATACCTCGTTGCCCGAATCGGCGGCGAACAGCAGGTGGGCGTAGCAAAACGGCTTTGCCATGCGGGTCTGAAGCGCCTCGTATGCCCGGATAGCGGCCAGTAGCTGCGCATTGTCGAGAGAGGCCACCTTTTCAAAATAGGAATCGCGAAAATCGGCGGCCAGCGGTTCGAATGAACCGAGGTCGGCGTCCAGTTCCGGCGAATCGGGAGCGGGGTAGAGCAGGGCGGTGTTCCAGGTCAGATCTGTATTAGGCATATGGGTCTCCGGATATTAATGTGGAATAGTGATTGTCTTTGAACCTATACACCGGAAGCAGTTAGGCGTCAAGGCGGGGCTGGTTGAACAGGCAACAAATGGGCAGTGTCAGAAATATATTGACACGTGATATATAGTTTGCTAAATAGACGGTTCACTTTGTGGGGCTGTAGCTCAGCTGGGAGAGCGCTTGACTGGCAGTCAAGAGGTCGACAGTTCGATCCTGTTCAGCTCCACCAAATAAATTCAGGGGTTAGCGTTAAGCTAGCCCCTTTTTTTATGCCGTTTTTGCCTTGCTGTCATGCGATCAAGTGACCGCTGAAGAAGTCGTGAAAGCTCTACCAAAGGCGCATGAACGTTGTGTAGGGTTTGTAAAGTTTCTTGAAAGTTTCCTGTAACCCAAAGGGGTTAGGCTGGAAACTGTAGATGGAAATTGGAGACGGCAGTTACGGCAAGGCTTCGGGCTTTCAACCCCGAAGCCTTGCCGGACTGGTCTTTGCGTGCATCAAACGGCCTGGACCGTTTTTGCGACTGCATCAGTTATAATTGTTGAATGGAGTTCGCGCCAAATACTGCATTAAAAGAGGCAAAAGGGGCTCCTTCCCTGTCAACGATCTGCTGATCCTGGGCAGCGCTAAGACCATTCAACACCACGGTAATGTCGAATTTCTGCCCTCCAACATTCCGTGTCAACTGAAAAGTGACGATCCCGTCGGTAGGGCTCGGATTGACAATGGACAGCGCGTTGGGGGCGCCTCCGAAAGCGGGGAACACCAGCTTGTCCCCTGCTCCGAACCCGGAGATGTTGTACTGGTAGCCGCCGGCAACGGCAGTAAAAGTAAAGGTCGCGTCTACCCCCACAGCGGATGTCGTATCGATTCCCGATCCGGAGACGGCAACGCTCACTGTAATAGTCACGGTTGCCGGAGTCCCGACTGCAGAGACATTGCCGGCCACGTCCTTGGCCCAGGGGTAGAAGGTCTGGCTGCCCGCTGCGGCCGCGGTAACGGTAGCCGGGGGGGTGGCCGCCCACCCGGCGGCGCTGGCACCCGGCGGCGTTGCCGACTGGGTCACCATGTATCCAGTCACCGCCACGTTGTCCGTCGCCGTGAACGAGTTGACGCTCACGATCAAGCTGGAGGCGGTCGCCGGCAGAGTGAATGCCGTGACGGCCGGCGCCGTGGTGTCCGGAATGGAGGTGGGGGGCAGGGTTATGGTTACCGTCTGGCTGGCCGCCACGGCCGAGACGTTGCCTGCGCCGTCCTTGGCCCAGGGGAAGAAGGTCTGGTTCCCCGCGCCGGTTGCGGCAACGGAGGCCGGGGGGGTGGCCGTCCACCCGGCGGCGCCGGCAGCCGGCGGAGTTGACGACTGGGTCACCATGTATCCGGTCACCGCCACGTTGTCCGTTGCGGTGAACGCGCTGACGCTTACAGTCAGGCTCGCAGCGGAGGCAGGCAGGGTGAATGCCGTGACTGCCGGCGCCGTGGTGTCCGGCAGGGTTATGGTTACCGTCTGGCTGGCCGCCACGGCCGAGACGTTGCCTGCAGCGTCCTCGGCCCAGGGGAAGAAGGTCTGGCTCCCCGCGCCGGTTGCGGCAACGGTGGCCGGGGGGGCGGTCGTCCACCGGGCGTCGCCGGCAGCCGGCGGAGTGGCGGACTGGGTGACCAGGTAGCCCGCGACACCCTTATCATCCGTTGCCGTGAACGCGCCGACGCTTACAGTCAGGCTCGCTGCGGAGGCCGGCAGGGTGAATGCCGTGACTACCGGCGCCGTGGTGTCCGGAATGGAGGTGGGGGGCAGGGTTATGGTTACCGTCCGACTGGCCGCCATGGCCGAGACGTTGCCTGCGGCGTCCTTGGCCCAGGGGAAAAAGGTCTGGTTCCCCGCGCCGGTTGCGGTAACGGAGGCCGGGGGGGCGGCCGTCCACCCGGCGGCGCCGGCAGCCGGCGGAGTGGCGGACTGGGTGACCAGGTAGCCTGTGACACCCTTGTCATCCGTTGCCGTGAACAAGTTGACGCTCACCGTCTGGCTGGGGGCCGTCGCCGGCAGGGTAAATGCGGTTATGGTCGGGGGCGTGGTGTCGGTTGCATCAACCGTTCCGCCATTACCGCCATTACCGCCACTACCGCCGCTACCGCCGCTACCGCCGCCGCAAGCTTGCAGCGTTCCGGCAAGAGCTACCGAGACAATTACATAACTCCAAGTTTTTCTACTCATATCTGTCTCCCTTTTTCATAGTAGTAATACTACCGCCTGTCTAATTTCCTGCTTCACGGTCGTTCTACAATAGCCCCCTGTCAGATAGCCACACCCCCGTGACCACAGATGGCCGGTCTGGTAATTATTCAGGCAACGAGTCATCACATCCTGGACAAGGTATGACGCATGCATGGAAAATATAGCACAGAATCGGGGGCATGCAAGTTGGGGTATGAATGAATAAACGGCTGCTTTGGAAGAACGATCAGACAATAGACCTTTGACGGAATAGATGTACTAGCAGGCTGTTGAATTTTAACTGCTGTTGAATTGGGGAGCCTGTCGGCTCCCCTTTTTGCATTTCCGTGGCTGATTGCTGTTGTTACATCCCGGCAAAGACGCTCGTGGCGGTAACGCCGGTCAGGGTCGCCGGGGCTTTCGGGTCGGCCCCGCCGCTGACCTGATTCAGGACCACGGTGAATGTTTCCGTGCCGGTGAAGACGCCGTCGAAATTAACGCGCATGAATTCACCGACCGCAAAGCCGGGCTGGACGTTGGCGATGACGACGCGCAGGGTGTTGGCCGTTTTATCGTATTTGCTGCTGACTAAGGTACCGGGAACGGCCGCGGCTGCACCCGACAATACAAATACGCCCGGATCTGCCGCGCCGCTTGCCGCATCCGCCTTTACCGTTGCCCCGGCCGGCAGGGTTATCGTCATATCTATGCCATTGATGGTGGTACCGGCAGGAAGCGTGTATATGCTGGCGGTGCTGATCGTCAGGACTCCCGCATTGTACACGGTCGGTGGAGTTGTTCCCGGGGGTATTGTTCCTCCCGGAGGTGTGGTTCCCCCCGGCGGTGTGGTTCCCGTTGGGGGTACCGTTCCTGTCTGGTCTGGGTGGCCGGTGGTGAAATTGGTGATGGCGGTGTTGATGGCGGTGATGGTGGTCTCCGAAAAGCTGTTATTGTCACGCAGTTCGGTTTCGAGCCTGGTCAGGAGGTTGTCCAGGGAGGCGGACAGGGTCGCCGTCCCATTCTTCACCTTGTCGTCGTTCACCATCTGGGAGAAAACCCCAAGCGCCCCGGCATATTTCCTGCCATCGGTGGTGGCGGTAGCGGGCGCCGTCCTGGTGGGATCGAATGGTTGTGACTTGATGATGTCGCCGACGCTGAAGGCTTTGCCGATCGCCAGATTCGCGGCGTCAATGTTGGCCGCGGTGAACTTTCCGGCCCCGGCCCCTTCGGCCTTCTTGTAGGCCAGTTCGGTCAGGGGGGTGACGGCAATCGTATTGGCCCCGGCGGCAACAGCCGCAACGACGGTGTGCAGTTTCATAGTCGCAGCCAGTGTGACGGAAACGCCGGTCGCCTCGTCGGTATATGTGCCGTTGGTCACTTCGACCACCACCGGGCCGGTGGGGGCCGACGACGTCGGTATGGTTATGCTGTATCCGCCGCTGCCGTCCGCCAGCGTTTTTCCCGTCGCGAGCGGATTGGCCGTGTCGGGCGTGCCGTCCGCCTTGAGCCCGTATACCCTGACGTCGGCGCCACTCAGCGGCCCCTTGGCGGCAACGCCGCTGATGACCACGGGGCCGGTCACCGGCGGGGTAACTACCGGCGCCGTTCCTCCTCCTCCGCCTCCGCCGCAGCCGAAGAAGGTCATGGCCGCCAGGGATATGACTGTATTCGATAATAGTCTCATTTTCATTGGTCACCATCCGTTATAGTTTTATTCCTACCAGATTACTATACCCAACACCCGTCTGAGGATCATCACCACGTCGTTCAGGTCCGGCGCACCGGTGCCGTTCGGCCGCCCGGCGGCATCCAGGGGGGTCACCTTCATCGCCACCAGATCGTCAGCCGTAGGTTCGAAGAGGCCGACGAGGATATTCAAAGCCTTCAGCGCGTCCTTGACATCCAGGATGCCGTCGCCGTTCAAGTCGCCGCTCGGCATGAAGGTCGCGTTGACGGTCGTCCCGCTAAGCGTATCCGCCGGGGTGGTAAAGGTAACGGCGGCCGTCGGATTGGCGGCTTTGGTGAAGGTTGCCGGCGTGCCGTTGACTGTGATGTCCTTAACCTGGAACTTCGCAGCAGGCGTGATCGTGAAGTCCTGGGTGGCGCCGGCGCTCACGGCGATTGCCGCGCCGCTCGGGGAAATGGCGCCGTTGGCGCCCGCGCTGGCGGCAAGGGTGTGCTGGGCGGTCCCGCTCAGGGCGACCGGACGCGGCGGGGCGGCTACACCCGCGGATGTGCCCGGAACATTGACCGTTGCCGGGATATTGACCGTTGCAGTCCTGAGGGCGACTTCAGGAGGCGCTGCAAGGCGTTTCGGGGTGAAGGCAACGTTTACTGTGCAGGTATAAGGCGCACCAGCTGCCGCGGCCGGGAGTATCCCCCCAGAGCAGCCGTCGGCAGTTATGGTAAAGTCTGCCGGATTCGTTCCAGTGAGAGTAGGTTTACCCATGGACAGGGAGTTAACCGCGTCGGGATTGGTCACCGTGATCGTCGTCGCCGTCGAGGTTGCGACTGGAGTGGTTACGGGCAACGCCGCGCCGAAAGCAAATGCGGGAGGCGCGACATCCATGCCGAACTTCTTGCCGAAGAGGACCCTGAGTTGCGTGGTTGAACCGGTGTTTCCAAAGGGATCGGTGACGGAGAAGCTGTTGAGACGCCCGACAGGCGCGCCGGTGAAGGAAGGTGGGGAAACAAGACCGTCGCTGAGGAAACCTAGAGGAGCCGCGGGATCCTGGAGGAAGGTGCTTATGGCGTTGCCAAAAGGGACAGTGCCATTCCCGAGCGTGGGGACGAAATTAGGGGGCACGGAGAAGAGGTCGCGCGTTAAGACACACTTGGTATCGTGAGTAGCAAATGCGGTCCCGCAACCTCCTTTAGCAGGGTCGAACATGGCGGGGTCGGTCGCGGCGAATGTCGCGTCTCCCCAAGGGGTCGAGATGGTGAAATTACCACCTTCAGCCCCGGGGGGGAGGGCTCCGGCTCCGGCTAAGCCAACAAATGTGTATGTAAACCGCATGCGCTGAAAAGGAGTCGGCACGGCAACTGGAGCTGAAGGAAAGGTGGGCTTGCCGCTGGCATCGTTGAAGACAAACTCCTGGGTTATGACGAAGTTCGCTGTAAACTGCCCCGGCCCCACTTGGAAGTCGCCGGTGTCGATGTTGAAGTAGAAACCTTCATCGGGAAAGTTGTCCGGAAACGAGATGGCCTTTGCCGGGGGCAGGACGAACCCCGGATCCCCTGTTAACGGATCCGCAGGACGCGCCGCCAGCCCGCAAGGAACTGGATCAAGACAGGGTTGGACCGCCACTCCGTTCTGGTCCTGAAACCAGGCGGGCATGGTCCCTTGAGGAGCGCCGATTACTGTACCATTAATTGTGGCCGGGTCCGGGCTGAACCCCAACAGGCCGACAGCGTTGGCCGACGGGGCGGCGCCCAGCGACATGAACAGCAGCGCCAGTGCACAACTGATGCGCGACATGCGTTTCATAAGCTCCTCCATTCGAATAAACCTTGATTATTTATAAATTCAGATCTCACGTTCCATGCCATTGCTCGCTCCTTAGATTGTTCTGCAAGATGTTAATGCCTGAATGTGGCTTTTATGAACAGGGTTATGATCTTTCGTGTCTCCCAATTACTTTACTACCGAATCAGAAAAAGTGTAGTTTTAATGATTTAATGCAGCTTACATTTCGCTTGCAACATACCGGGTCTTCTCCCATAATGCACCGCATTTTAATGACATACCATGCCGAATTTATTGCCATTATTGGTGCAAGCGACATACGGTATGGCAAGGATATGTATAAAACTTTCAGTTGAATTCGATACTAGTCGTGGCGGGATGGGTAATGTAGTATCTAGTGTTGAGAAAAAGCCGGTATGACACGTGGTTACGAGAAGTACTTGAAGTTTGACTTCAATAGCTGTTCTGAAAGGTCAAAATGAACCAATTCAGCATAAGAATCCTTGTAGTTGAAGACGAGCTCTTTTCTCGAGTCGTCATTAAAGACGCCCTGGAGCGGCTCGGCTATACCGTGGTGCTTGCGGTTAACGGCCGCGAGGCACTCGAACTTTGCCAGCGGGAGCATTTTCCCATTATTATTACGGACCGGGTGATGCCTGAAATGGACGGCATTGAATTCTGCCGTGCCATGCGCGCCATTCCCACGGAGCATTATGTTTATATTCTCCTGCTGACGTCACTTGACAAAAAGGATGAACTGATTGCCGGGCTTGATGCAGGGGCGGATGAGTATCTCGTCAAGCCTCTTCATGAGGTCGAACTGGCGGCACGTTTGAAGGCGGCCCGGCGAATTCTGGATCTTGAAACCAAACTGAAACAGCTTGCCCTGCATGACCAGCTTACCGGTGCCTACAATCGCGGTTATCTTGACAGACAGTTGTCGAAAGAGGTCCAGCGAAGCTGGCGGTATAAACACCCGCTTTCGATTGTCATCTGTGATATTGACCATTTCAAGGCTGTAAATGATCGCTACGGACATCAGGTAGGTGATCAGGTTCTCATGGAGTTTGTCAGCAGGATGAACCGTTCGATTCGAAATGAAAATGACTGGGTTGCACGTTATGGAGGTGAGGAGTTTGTTATTGTCCTGCCCGAGACGCCTCCGGCGGGGTGCCTGATAGTGGCGGAACGCATCAGGCGCCTGATTGCCGACTCACCGGTGATGTTTCCGGGGGGGGCTGTCGCTGTAACGGTAAGTTTTGGAGCGGTTACCATCGAGGATACCGGTCAAATTGAAGAAATGACGATGGATGCTATTCTCGGCAAGGCGGATGAATGCCTCTACCGGGCAAAAGATAGCGGAAGAAACTGTGTCGTTGCCGTACAACTCTGAGGGGGGCTAACAGTTTGCCGGAGCAAACGAGCCGAAGTTCTCGGAACCAAAGTCAGGTGTTGTATTAGTCAGAAGACCTTCAGGGAACACGCAAACCTTGTTTTTACCGGTCCTCTTGGCTTGATAAAGAGCGCGATCGGCTTGCTTGACCAGGTTGGAAGTGAAGATGCTGCTTCCTCCAGTGCAGGTTGCCAGCCCTATGCTGGCAGTCATCTGAAGCCGCCGGTCGTCGAAGGCAAAGACGGTTTTCGCCAGCCGGTTTCTGATTCGTTGCGCAATGGCATGGGCAGTGGCGGCTTTGGTCTGCGAAAGAATAATGGCAAATTCTTCACCGCCAAAGCGGGCTACCAGGTCGTGGCCGCGGCAGCTCTCCTTGAGTATTTTTGCAACGGTCCTTAACACCTGGTCGCCGGCCTGATGACCGAAGGTGTCGTTCACCTGTTTGAAATTGTCCAGATCGATAATAAGGAGAGAAACCGGGTGCGTATCCGGACATGTTACTTTTTGTGCCAGCGTTTCATCAAAGATTCTTCGGTTGTAAAGTTGGGTGAGACCGTCGCGCATGGCCAGATCTTTCATTCTGCAATGTTCCAATGCGTTTCTGATCGCCTGACTGAAACATGACGACAAGCTTGTGAGGAGTGACTCCGAGTAGGTTTTATCCTGCCCGGCCTTGTAATAGATGGTAACGTTGCCGATGTTGCCAAGCAGGTTTATATGAGCGGAAGCCGTTGAGTTGTCGGGCAGGTCCGCAAGTACGCTGAAGTTGCCCACGGTGATTTCTGGTCTGGCAGCGAGAATTCCTTTCTGGACCATGGGGGAAAAGGTGACGGTCCTCTCTTCGATATCCGCGGAAAATGCAAAGACGATCCTGTAGTAGGGGGCAAAATCATAGAGGGCACGGGCTGCGATTGAGCAGATGTCGTCGAGTTCAAGCGATGTGCAGACCGCAGTCATGAAGCTGCTGATGAAGCGCGCTTCTTCGAGCTCTCTCCGGATATTGTCCGGGCTCTGCAGTGTCATGTCTCTGACGTCGGCATCACCGGTTCCGCGCTTGGTGCCGGCCTTCATGTCGTAACAGGTTGCTGTCATCATGGCGTCCTCCAAATCACAGTCGCCGCTTCCTGGCGCGACTGACCGCATAACTTCTGTCATATTGCTGACTATGCCATTAACAGCAATATGCGTGCCTGAAATGGTGCCAAACAGACATAACTAACGATATTCAGATGTTATATGATATTGACCCGATAAATGATCAATTTTCTTGGTGTTGATCGGGATGTGGTGTGGTGTGGTGTCAGGGTTTTGACAAATATTCCCGTCCCGATGAGCTGGTAGATTTCAATTTCTTGACGCGAAATATACTATTCATTGAGTTGCTAATACCTATGCACTATTTAAATGCGGGATTAATTTAAGTGAAATTTTAGATTGACTATTCCTGACTGAAGTGACAAAAAATCTTTCGAATAAATAACAGCTAAGAGAGATATGTTATGCAGATAAAGCGTTACCGGAACTGGTCGATTCGCTCAAAAATCTTGGCGATCCCCCTTATCAGCCTTCTGTTGGTTGTCGCAGGGACCGAGCTTGTAGTCGTGCCGAAAGTATCTGCCTGGCTCATGGAGCAGGAGATGCAAAAAGTCAGAAATGTCGTGGAAGTTGCCTACGAACAGTTCATAGAGGCAGCGAACGCCGTGGCCATGGGGCAGAGCAGCATCGAAGAGGCCCAGAAACGCGTCGAGGAAGCTGTCAGGCAGATGCGTTACAACGATACGGAATACCTTTGGATCAACGACCTGGGCAAACCGTTTCCGAAAATGATCATGCATCCGACCGTCCCTGCCCTTGAAGGCGTTGTTCTCAGTGATGCCAAGTTCAACAAGGCGACCAGCATGCGCGATGGTCTTAATGGCTCATTCCGGAAATTGGATAACAAGAACCTGTTCGTAGCCTTCAACGAAGTTGCCGAGCGCGCAGGGCATGGGTATGTGACGTACGAATGGCCAAAACCGATTCAGGCCGGCGGCGTGACGGACGAACTCTACACCAAGCTCTCCTATGTCAAGATATTCAAGCCCTGGGGTTGGGTCATCGGCAGCGGTCTCTACATCGATACGTTCAAGTCGAATGTGCAGAAGCTGCACCGGGTAATTCTTGGTTCGGCGATCGGTCTTTCATGTGCATTGCTGCTGTTTGTCTGGACCATAGCCCGTGGAATCCAGCGCTCCGTAGATGAAGACCGGAATTTTGCCGCTTCGGTCGCCTCCGGAGATCTGACGGGAACATTGATGATAAACCGCGATGACGAACTGGGTGATCTGGGAACATCGCTAAATTGCATGGTTGCGGACCTGCGTACCATGATCGTCAATATCAACAGCAATTCAGGCGAACTATCCAAAGCCGGGGCGGAGATCGGGCAAGCTTCGAAACAGATGGTTGTCTCGGTCGAGCGTCAGCAGGAGGATGTCAGGGAAATTACCGAAGCCGAAATCGAAATTTCCCTCCTGATCGGAAACGTTAATCGGGGGGTCGATGGACTCAATTCCTCGGTGGTGGAAAGCTCGTCGACGGTCTTGCAACTGTCGGCAAGTATCGAAGAGGTGGCCCGTAACATGGAGTTGCTAACTACCTCCGTT
>DATNCC010000057.1:0-4699 GCA_035571735.1 Dongiaceae bacterium
AAAAAGCTGATCGGGAAACGAATGATGATGTCTTTTTCCGACAACAGGACATTTAAATTGTGGCGGAGCTTCATGCCCGGACGGCATGAAATTCAGAACAATATCGGCGCGGACCTCTATTCAATTGAAGTTTACCCGCCATCATACTGGACCAGCTTCAACTCTGCCGCAGAATTTGAAAAGTGGGCGGCTGTGGAAGTGACGGACTTCGGCACAATTCCTGATGGATTGGAGAGTATTATCTTACCCGACGGGCTTTATGCAGTTTTTGTGCATAAGGGACCCGCAAGCAGCGGACCAAAGACATATGGATATATTTTCGGGACCTGGTTGCCGGATTCGGAATTTTCGCTGGATAACAGACCGCATTTTGCTTTAATGGGTCAAAAATACAAGCATGATGACCCGGATTCGGAAGAAGAGATATGGATACCGATCAAGCCGAAAATATCAGACTGACCATGGCGGTTCGGGAATCATGACCCAAGCACGTTCAAATCTTGTGTTAATCGGCATGCCCGGCGCGGGCAAGAGCACGGTAGGTGTCATCCTGGCGAAGCTCACGTCACGTGACTTCGTGGATACGGACGTGCTCATTCTAACCTCGCAAGGACGAGCATTGCAGGATATTGTCGATACAGATGGATATGAAGTCCTCCGGAACATAGAGGAAGAGGTTCTGCTCGGGCTTTCCGTCAAAAACTGCGTCATCGCCACGGGGGGCAGTGCGGTTTACAGCGCCAGCGCCATGGCTCATCTCAGGTCAGACGGCCTTGTGATCTTTCTCGATGTGGATATGCCTACACTGGAATCAAGGATTCATGACTACAGCACGAGAGGCCTCGCAAAAAGGGCGGACCAGAACTTTGCCGACATGTTTATCGAGCGCTTCATGCTTTACACGCGGTACGCGGACATCACGATCAAATGCGCTGGTCTGACTCATGAAGAGGTCTGCGCAAGAATCATGGATATTACGAAGATAAGGCCGCCAGCTTCATGCTCATAATCGTCGAATCACCCACCAAGGCGAAGAAAATACAGTCGATCCTCAAGGTGAAGGTCATGTCCACGGTCGGACATTTCAAAGACCTGCCCGATGGTAATATCGGTGTTGATCTCGGTACTTACGAACCAACATTCGTCTATCACGAGAAGAAAACCAACCTCCCCAAGGAACTGCGTGCCGCGGCGCGCGGGGAGACCGTCATGCTGGCCGGTGACCCGGATCGGGAAGGGTATGCGATCAGCTGCCACATCTACGAAGAGGTGAAAGATGTCGCAAAGGAATGTCTCCGGATGGAGATCTATGAGGTTACCGAGAAAGGGCTGAAGGAAGCGCTTGCCAAGGCGGTGCCGTTCGAACAGACCAACAGCGGTCTTTACAATGCCTTCCTCGGCCGACGGATCGGTGACCGTCTGGTTGGGTACATACTCTCTCCGATTGCCAGTAAAACTCTCCGCAGCTCCTACAGCGTCGGGCGGGTCCAATCCCCGGCGGTCCGGCTGGTCGTAGATCGTGAACGGGAGATCCGGAACTTTACCTCAACCCTGTACTGGATGCTGGATATCGAGCTGGACAAGGACGGCACGAACTTCCTGGCCCGTCACATTAATGGCAAGTTTCTGCAGCAGTCTGACGCTCAGCTGATAATTGACGCCATAAAGACAGAAAACCATGCCCTGGCTGAAAAGATTGACAAGAAAGAGGTCAGACAGAATCCCAAGCCGCCGTTCACTACGGTCGACTTGCAGGCCGCCGCGGCCGCCCGCCTGAAGTTCACGCCGGAACAGACGATGAAACTGGCGCAGGCGCTTTTTGACCACGGCGTTATTACGTATCACCGGACCGATTCCGTCCGGATGGATGAGGCCTTCGTCGCCGAGATTCGCGAGTTCCTGGGAAAGAGTCTCGGGAACAGCTATCTGCCCGCGAAACCGCACCAACATAAATCAAAAAACTCCCAGGCCGAGGCACACGAAGGGATTCGTCCCACACACATGCACTCGGTCGCGGACATCGCCTCACTCATCAGCAAGGAGGGTTTGACGCCGGATCATGCAAGGCTCTACGAGATGATCTTCAAGCGTGCGGTCGCCAGCCAGATGGCCGCGGCGCGCTACGACTCGACGGTCATGCTCTTTGCCGTGGCCGGTGAACGGTTCAAGGCGGCCGGACGGGTACTGGTTTTTGACGGTTTTCTGAAGGTCTACGCCGAGGTCGATGAGGAACAGGAAAAAAAGGGGGACGAGGACAATAAGTTGCAACTGCTCCCCCCGGTAGAGGTCGGTGAGCTGGTGCCGAAGCTGCGGGAATTTCTGGACGAGAAAAAAACCAAGCCGCCGGGGAGGTTCACCTTCGGCTCTCTGGTAAAGGAGCTGGAGCGGCTCGACATCGGGCGACCTTCCACCTACGCCGCCATCACCAGGAACATCACCGACCGGGGCTACGTCAAGGAAGAGAAGGGGAGGGTGGTTCCGCTGCAGCCCGGCGAAAAGCTGATCGACTACCTGAGGGATAAACATTCCTGGGTGATCGATTATGAGCTGACCGGCAAGATGGAAAAATTTCTGGATCTGGTTGTGGAGAACAAGGAAACCTGGCAGCGCTTTTGTAAAGGGGTTCACAACAAGATGGGATTCTCGATTCCACCGGCGCGGGCTGCAGGGGGTGGTCCGAGTGAAGGGCAACTCAAGTACGCCGGCGACCTGGCGCAGAAAAACAGCCTTGTAATTCCCGAGGAAACGTTAAAGAGCGGCAAGGCCCTCTCGATGTGGATCGAAGGTGTCGTCGGCACGAAGGGGAGCCCACATAACGGGAGCGCGACCACGCGCCGTTCTTGACTTTCCAGCCCGCCTTTGGCAGTATGTCGCTCCATGAAAAAACCAACAAGGCAAATACATGTCGGCTCCATAGCGGTCGGCGGCGACGCTCCCTGCTCCGTGCAGTCGATGTGCAGCACCGACACCCGTGATATTCCCGCTACGATCGCCCAGATCCGCGAACTTGCCGACGTCGGCTGCGAAATCGTTCGTTGCGCGGTTCTCGACCAGGACGCCGCCCGCGCACTGGCGCAGATCAAGCAGATGAGCCCGATTCCGGTCGTCGCCGACATCCATTTCGACTACAAGCTGGCACTCCAAGTGCTTGATGGGGGCATCGACGGCCTGCGCCTGAATCCGGGCAATATCGGCGAGAAGTGGAAGGTTGCCGAGATTGTCGCCTCCGCCGCCGAGCGCAAGGTGCCGATCCGGATCGGAGTCAACGCCGGCTCGCTTGAAAAGGAGCTGCTGCAGAAGTATGGCCACCCGTCTGCCGAGGCCATGGTGGAATCGGCCATGGGGCATATCCGCATCCTCGAAGACCTGAACTACCGGGAGATCAAGGTCTCCCTCAAGGCTTCCGACGTGATGAAAACCGTGGCCGCATACCGGCTGTTTGCAGAGCGGTCTGATTACCCCCTGCATATCGGCATTACCGAGGCCGGTACGCTGTTCTCCGGAACGATCAAGTCGTCGGTCGGACTCGGGATACTGCTGGCCGACGGGATCGGCGACACGATGCGGGTTTCGCTGACCGGCGCGCCGAAAGACGAGGTACGGGTCGGCTATGACATCCTGAAGGCGCTCGGTTTGCGCCAGCGCGGCGTCAACTTTGTCTCCTGTCCCACCTGCGGGCGGTGCCAGATCGACCTTATCCGGGTTGCGGAGGATGTCGAGAAGCGTCTTCAGGGGGTAGACAAGCAGATTACGGTTGCCGTCATGGGCTGTGCGGTAAATGGCCCCGGAGAGGCGCGTGAAGCGGATGTCGGCATCGCCGGTGGAAAAGGGGAGGGTCTCGTGTTCCGCCATGGTGAAATCGTGCGCAAGGTGCCTGAAGACAAGCTGGCCGATGCGTTGATGGAAGAGATATCCAGGTTGGAGGAGTCTTGAACTGCCTCAATCTTGTCCACGAAAGACACTAAGATCACGAAAATTAAAGCATTACAGCGGAGCAGTAGATCCCAAAACATGTGGTGCCGGGATCTATGCACAATCAAATTGGTTTGTTCGTGTTTTTCGTATGTTTCGCGGACAGCTGATTTTCAGGGTTAAATAAAATATTTGGTATGTATGTACCGGTCTGGGGATTATCAATGTTGTATTCACGCTATTTTATACCGACCACCAAGGAGACACCGTCCGATGCCGAGGTCGTCTCGCACCAGCTGATGCTGAGAGCCGGGATGATCCGCAAGCTCGCTTCCGGGATATATAACTATCTGCCGCTCGGGCTCCGCTCTATTCGCAAGTTCGAGAACATCGTTCGAGAAGAGATGAACAGGGCCGATGCCATCGAGATGCTGATGCCTGCCGTCCAGCCGGCCGAGCTGTGGCAGGAATCGGGGCGCTGGGCTTTTTACGGCAAGGAACTGCTGCGCTTCAAGGACCGCAAGGATGCCGAATTCTGCATGGGACCGACCCACGAAGAGGTCATTACCGACATGGTGCGGCGCGAGATAAAAAGTTATCGGCAGATGCCGCTTAATTTCTATCAGATCCAGAACAAGTTCCGCGACGAGATTCGCCCCCGCTTCGGCTTGATGCGTGGTCGCGAGTTCATTATGAAAGATGCCTACTCATTTGACGTAGACAGTGCTGCCGCCGATCTTTCCTACGAAAAAATGTATAACGCGTATATGCGCATTTTCGAGCGCTG
>DATNCC010000058.1:0-16666 GCA_035571735.1 Dongiaceae bacterium
ATACCGCCCGCCGTTTGCCTGGCAGCAGTTGCTCGACTTCCTTGCCATGCGGGCCATTGCCGGGGTGGAAACCGTGTCCGGCAACGCCTATTACCGCAGTGTCGAAATGGAAGGGCATCAGGGCTGGCTGAAGGTGGAACATCTGGCCGGAAAAAACAGCCTGCTGGTAACGCTGCCGGAAACACTTACTCCGATACTGATGAACGTCCTCGCCAGGGTGCGCCACCTGTTCGACCTGGACGCAAATCCGCTGGTTATTGCCGAACAGCTGTCGTCAGATCCGCGTCTGGCGCCGCTCATCACCCGGATTCCCGGCTTGCGGGTGCCGGGGGCGTGGGACGGTTTTAAATTGGCCGTGCGCGCTGTGCTGGGCCAGCAGGTCAGTGTGCGCGGCGCAAGCACGTTGGCCGCCAGGCTCGCGAAGACGTTCGGCGAGCCGCCGGCAACGCCCCATGAAGCGGTCTTCTGCTTCAGCCCCGGCGCGAAGGCGCTAGCGGCAGCCACCCCGGAACGGATAGCGGCGATCGGTCTGCCGTTGAAAAGGGCAGCGACGCTGCACGCACTCGCCCGTGCGGTTGCGAGCGGTGAGCTCAAGCTCCATGCCGGTGCGGATGCAGGGGCGACGATTGAAAAATTAAAGGCGGTAAGTGGTATCGGCGACTGGACGGCCCAGTACATAGCGATGCGGGCTCTGCGCTGGCCCGACGCTTTTCCGGCAGGTGATCTCGGCTTGCGTAAAGCCCTGGGTGCGGCCGGGCCGATGCGCGAATCAGAACTGCTCCAGCTGGCGGAAAAGTGGCGGCCCTGGCGGGCCTATGCGGCGGTTTACCTCTGGTCTTCGCTTTCCAACCACGATATCACAGGAGAAACAGGATGAAGGAACTGCTCGTCGATTACATTCCATCCCCCATAGGGAAAATAGTCATCGTTGTTGACGAAGACAGGCTCTGTTCGCTCGACTTTGAAGACTATACCGAGCGGATGATGCGATTACTCGCGCGACGTTATGCCGGGTTCAATCTGAAACAAGTCGCCGACCCGCACGGTTTCAGCGCTCGGATCGCCGATTATTTTGCCGGCGATTATGAGAGTTTGACGGCGATTCCGGTGCAAACCGGGGGTACGCCTTTTCAACAACGGGTCTGGACCGCACTGTGTGATATTCCTGTGGGACAGACTTTTACGTACTCCCGGCTTGCCGCCGGGATTGGCACGCCCAAAGCGGCCCGCGCTGTGGGTATGACGAATTCGCTCAATCCGGTCGCGATTGTGTTGCCGTGTCATCGCGTGGTGGGCTGCAATGCATCGCTTACCGGGTATGCGGGGGGACTTGCCCGCAAGCGGTGGTTACTCAGGCATGAACATGCATATTTTCAGGAGCGCATAGTGCCATATCATGAGAATGTTTTGCTTTGACATGTTTACCGGGCAGGAGTATCAATAACCCGACTTGTAGTAACCGTGATAGCCGATAATACTAAACCATTCGCAAGGATGGGGCGGAAAGCCTATAGGGTCTCACCGAGACAGCCGGGTTGCCGAAATATCTGATGATATTCTGCAGCCCGGTTTTTTTTATGCCTTTTTTTGAAAAACAGGTATTCGCACCCGCAGTGGAGCCACGAAGAGCAACATTTCTGTAACTCAATAAAATCAAAAGGAAAAGAGGGTCATCATGAAACAACTCATCAAATGGCAGCTTGTCACCATCCTCATGTTTAGCGTTTCGGTTTCTTACGCCGGAAACGTCGGAGTAGATGTGAACATCCACCTTGGCGAACAACCCCGGCAGGTAATCGTCCGTGAACCGGTGTATCAACCGCCGGTGCAGCAGATCCAGGTTGAGGAGGACGTACAGTTCATTTACCCCGAGCCGCTCGGTTTTTACGTTGCGGTGGGTTTGCCCTATGATCTCTTCTACGTGCAGAACAACTACTACCTCTATCGTGACGGCCGATGGAGCAGGGCGTCCCGCAGCCATGGTCCCTGGGTGTTTGTGGATCGCCGGGCTCTCCCGCCTGGTCTCCGCAGGCATAAGATAGAACGGATACACCGGTATCGTGACCAGGAGTACGTCGTATATCGGCGTGACCAGGAGCGCTATCGCGGCAGGCATTTCCGTTCCGCCAAAGAGGAGTGGAAAGAACAGCGCAGGGACGAGAAGGAGCTGCGCAAGGATATGAAACGCGAGGAAAAGGAAGAACGGAAGGAAGCCAAACGTGAGGAAAAGGAGGAACGCAAGAATCACAAGGGAGACAGGCATAGAGACTGACGAATTGTCTTCTGACCGATTCCATGCCAATCCGGGAGAATTCCGGGGCAGTTTACTTAGTTCAAAGGCGGCCAATCGGTCGCCTTTGCTATTTACTGTACACCGAGATTCAAGCGGTCCGCTTCAACACCTTAATCCGCTCGAATTCCTCCGCCCTGCCTTCATGGCGTGACCCCGCTTTGCACTCATATCCTGTTCTTCCTACCCCCTCTCATCAGCAGCCATTTGTCGCAAATTTGTGATGTCCCGTAACGGTGGTGCCCCAAACAAGCGGTTGTATTCACGGCTGAACTGGGAAGGACTCTCGTAGCCGACCTGAAACGCTGCGGTCGCGGCATCCATGCGTTCTGCCAGCATCAGGCGCCTGGCTTCCTGCAGGCGCAGCTGCTTCTGGAACTGTAACGGACTTAAAGCGGTCATCGACCGGAAGTGGTGATGAAACGTGGAACTGCTCATGCGGACCTCCGCAGCGAGGTCATCGATACGCAACGGCTGTGAGAAGTTGCCCTTCAACCAGTCGATTGCCCGCGCTATCTGATGGCTCTGACTTCCCGCCGACGCAATCTGGCGCAGACGCTCACCTTGATCTCCCACAAGCAAACGGTAGATGATTTCCCGCTGGATGATCGGCGCAAGGATCGGTATGTCCTGCTGTTCGGCAAGCAGGTCGATCAACCGCTGAATGGCGGTGAGCAGCGGCAGCGTCACCTCGCCGGTCGCCATGCCACGGCTTGATTGCTGCACACGCGGCGGGGGGAGATTGCTGTCCACCATCAGTTGTGAAATCTCGCGCTGATCAAGTTTCAACCTGAGCCCCAGGTAAGGTTTCTCCGGGCTCGCCTCGATGATCTGCACAACCGTGGGGAGATGCACCGACGTAATCAGATAATGGTGGGCGTCATAGACATACGTGTCGTCTCCGAGCATGACACGCTTGGCCCCTTGGGCGACCAGGCAAACGCTCGGTTCGTACATGCCGGTGATCGGCCCGGTCGGCTCAATCCGCCGAAAGAGTGACAAGCCCGGGACTGCGGTTGTATGTAGCTCGCCTTTTTCGGTCAATCGGGCAATGCTCTTTCCCAGGGCTTCGATCGCAACTTCCAAGCTGTTATCCTCTATATCCTGCATAACGTCCTCTTTCATCGTCGGTTCCTCCTGATCAAATATTACCCACCGCCACTATGCGTTACAACCATTATCCAGGCTTCCGGATTATTAGGCAATAAGTTGACAGGATTGGTCTACCGGCCTGTGTTCTTTCAGGAGTACGGTATAATCATCAACGAGGTAGTACTAATCCGGATAAGCCGGAACCAAACAGGAAAGACATTTTTTAGCCTCAAGATTACCTCATGATTACTTAGATTTTGAATCTGTAATCGTGAAGAAATCTCGAAGCTGAAATAAGAAGTTGTAAGAGACTACTCAGGTAAAAGGAGAACACAATGCAAAAACGAAAATTGGGAAAAAGCGGTCTGGAAGTTTCGGCGCTCGGGCTCGGCTGCATGGGAATGAGTTTTTCGTACGGTCCGCCCAAGGACAAGCAGGAGATGATCTCGCTCCTCCGGACGGCCGTGGAACGCGGCGTAACCTTCTTCGACACTGCGGAGGTCTATGGCCCGTTCATCAACGAGGAACTCGTCGGTGATGCGCTCGCGCCGCTTCGCGATCGGGTGGTGATTGCCACCAAGTTCGGTTTCAATACCAGCGTCGATCCGAGGGGAATGAAGGGGGCTGCGCCGAGCCTGAACAGTCGGCCGGAGCACATCAAGCAAGTAGCCGAGGCCTCGCTCAAGCGGCTTAAAATCGATGTCATCGATCTGTTTTATCAGCACCGTGTCGATCCGGACGTGCCGATCGAAGACGTAGCGGGAGCGGTGAAGGAACTGATCCAGGAAGGGAAAGTCAGGCATTTCGGCCTTTCCGAGGCCGGCGTACAGACGATTCGTCGCGCTCACGCCGTCCAGCCGGTGACGGCACTCCAGAGCGAATACTCGCTGTGGTGGAGACGTCCTGAAGAGGAAGTGCTGCCGACCCTGGAAGAACTGGGGATCGGCTTCGTGCCCTACAGCCCGCTGGGAAAAGGGTTTCTCACCGGAAAGATCGACGAAAGCACGACGTTCGACAGTACCGACTTCCGCACCACCCTCCCCCGCTTTACAACCGAGGCCCGGAAAGCGAATCAGGCCCTGGTTGATCTGCTCGGCAAGATCGCAGCACAGAAGAACTCGACACCTGCACAGATAGCGCTTGCCTGGCTGCTGGCCCAGAAGCCGTGGATCGTTCCCATTCCCTGCACCACGAAACTGCATCGCCTGGACGAGAACATCGGCGCGGTTACACTCGAACTCACATCCGACGATCTCCGCGAGATCGACAGCGCCGCCGCACAGATCAAGGTGGAAGGGGCCCGGTACCCCGAAAAACTTGAGCAACTGACCGGCCGCTGAGTGGTAAAAATGTGTTCTCTGGCGGCATGTGGTAGATCATATACTTCAAAAATTTAAAAGGAGTCGATTGTGAAAGCTATTGCAATTAACGGCAGCCCCAGGCCGGGAGGAAACACGGAGGTCCTGCTCAAAAAAGTTCTCGAACCACTCGAAGGGGCAGGTTGGAGCACCGAATACCTTAAAATCGGTGGCCGCCCTGTAAGGGGGTGCATGGCCTGCTTCAAATGTTTTGAGAAGAAAGATATGCGCTGCGTGATAGAGCAGGATACGATGAACGAGTTTCTTGAGAAGATCTACGAAGCCGATGCGGTTATTCTCGGTTCTCCGACCTACTTTGCCGACGTCAGTACCGAAATGAAGGCGCTGCTCGATCGGACCGGAATGGTCGCGCTGGCTAACGGTGGGGCACTCAAGGGAAAGATCGGGGCTGCGGTTGTGGCCGTTCGACGTGGTGGTGCCACTCATGTCTTCGACAGCATCAACCACATGTTCCTCATGTCGTCCATGATCGTGCCGGGCTCCATCTACTGGAACTTGGGCATGGGACTAGACAAGGAAGACGTACTCAAGGATGAGGAGGCGATGCGCAACATGGTCCATCTCGGACAAACCATCGCTTGGCTCGGCAAGGCGATAGCGTCAGCCTCCGACGCTTTTCCGACGCCGCCACTTGGCGGAGTTTAAGGGATATGATGCATAGCCCATCGGTGCTCAAGTTGCTCGCCCGGCGATGGACTCGCCACGGTCGCCGCGGCAACTGGCTGCGCACGCGAGACAAACGAACTCGACTGCAAGACCGAATGAAACCCGAAGGAGATGCATTTTGAACCGGAATGGTTCCGGTGAATTTTTCGAAAGCCACCGATTGGGGGAGCACCTGCCCTTCCTCGGGTGCCGGTTCTCCGTCGAGCTCCTGTTGATCAAAAGTAGGGATGCAAAAGGTCAATGGCCGATCCTTGAGGGAATCGGCCATTGGTATCTCTTCAGCGAGGTCTTTCAGTCAGCGCTTGCAAGGCAAGGTTCCTGATCCCACATCTCGAACTCTTCTTCAGTGATTCGATGAAGCTCTACGGGGATGTATTCCTCATTCATGGGGTTACCCTTGTTGTTAATTTTTCTGGCTCTCATGTCTCATCCCTCCTTCCATTCTTTGAACCCATTGTAACAGGATCAGAGCTTATTGAGAACAATTTTCAATAAGCTCAAAAAAAACAGCCAATCGGCCTCCTTTACTGTTTCGGAATCAGATGGCCAGCTGATGGCAGCTGACGGCCCGTATCACTGTTCCGGGGACAGCATACGTAATTCAAAAGGCGGCCAATCTATGGCCGACTAGTGGGACTTGATCAGCCTGTCCGGAATAACATCCCCGATGGACAGTTCGGCCAACAACCTCCTGGTCAGGAGATCTTCGACCTCTTTCAGCGCGGCGGGGCCGAAAGACACATTGTCCAGCTTGCCACCCGCCATCATGCCGTGCCCTCCGCCAACTCCTCTTCCTGCCACCAGCCTTTTGATGATCTCTCCCGCATTGAGGAGCGTGCTTGTCGTGCGAATGGAAAGTATCACCTCATCATTGTAATGCCCCATGCTAAGCACGGTCTCGATACCCTCCAGCCTGATCAGGTAGTCGGCTATCTCCGACACCACTTCGGGAAAGCTGATCGCCCGCAGGTTCACAACCAGCAGTTTCCCGTAAATCTTCGCGTTCTCAACTCCGCTGTGAATGCTCCGGAAGTGTTCCACCGGCAGTTTGGGGTGAATGATTTCATACAAAAGCCGCTTGTTCGCCACGGGGAAGAGGCGAAGATACGCGTTCCGGTCGGGCTGATTCGCCTCCCTGCCCAGGTCCTGGGTTTCGGATTTGATCGCGTAGAACAGGGCGGTAGCCAGTTTTGTACCGATTTGGATATTTTGCGCCACCAGGTATTCGTACAGAATGGTGGCGGTAACGCCATACTCGTCACGAATATCAACCCATCGGCACTTTTTGCTCGCTTCGCGCAGGGGGTGATGATCAATGACGATATCCACCCGGCGATCCGGAGGAAGAGAGTTGTTGCCTGTGCCCGGCTGGGTGTCGAGCATGCAGACCACGCTGAATTCATCCAGATCGACCAGTTCGAGCGGGATGAGCGTAATTTCCAGCTCCTTTGCCATGGCAATGTTTTCACTGCGCCCGATCATGCCGGAAAAGGTGATGACCGCATCCCTGCTCAGTTTCATGGCAAGCAGGTGACGCAGCGCCATGGCCGATGCCAGGCAATCTGGGTCCGGATTGTCATGGATGATGATAACGGTCTTTCCTTTGCCCCGTAACCATTCCAGCATCGCATCGGATTGCTCCTTTGAGTGCCGGAGGCTTTCCTGAACGCTATCATTAGTCATGGCGTTTCCCCGTCGAACGTTTTTCACAGAGGCTGACATAACCATCATACCAAACCTGTGGCGAAGCGCCATGAAAACGAAATGCAGGACGGATTTAATTGGACCGCAAAGGCGAGCAGGGGGAGGCCGCCGGCCTCGTCAAAGATGTGCTTTGATCTGGAACTGGAAAAGCCTAGGGGATTACCTCACCGGTCAAAACCAGGCTGTAATAGAGGTAGACCCCGATCTCGATGACCAGGATACTCCGTACCAGATCCAGAAACCCTGCCCACAGTGGATTCAACGTGTCATTCCTTTTCATGTGCATACCTCCACTCCTGCCGATGATCAGGCCACTTCCTCCTGCCCAGCACCTGCGTGCTGCAACGTCCTTGAATGTCATTTACATATCCTGTACCAAGATGAAGTGCGATTGTTATCGCAATGATCACGGCTAGTTAGCTGATGCATCGCTGTTGGAGAGATGATGGAATGCCGAAAACTTGTGCAGGAAGGCGCAGCGTGTCCAGGAAATAGTCAGGCTTTATCCCGGACTGAATGAAAAAGTGGGCAGGCTGCTTTTGAAAATGCAGCCTGCCCACTTTTTAAATACGCCTACTGTCGCTGCCACAGCCCCGCGCCCTGCTTTGCAAACTCCGCAAAAGATATCGGTTGCCCGCCGGTTACCTGGCTCACATCGTCAGTAATTCCGGCGGCCCAGCCGTTGCGCACAACCGCGTAGAGCATCGCCATGAAGCCGGCTGCCGATTCCGGCAGTCCGTTCTGTATCGCCCCTGCGATCATATCCTCCTCGGAAATGGCATGGTAGCTGACGTCCCTGCCGGCAGCCCGGCCGATCAGCTGTGCCGCCTCGTCGTGGTTCAACGCCTCCGGACCTGTCAGGTTGTATTCCCTGCCGTTATGCCCGCCGCCGAAAGCCTTCGCAGTGACTGCGGCAATGTCCTTGACCGAAATGAAACTGGTGCGCCCATCTGCTGCCGCCAGGTAGATGGCGCCCTGGCTGACCATACCGGCCAGAAATCCGGTGGTGAAGTTCTCCATGAAAAAGTTGGGGCGGAGGATCGTGTACGGGATACCGGACGCCACCAGGTGCAGCTCGATCTTGCGCAGCGGCGCTTCCGGGGCGGCATCGACGCCGAGCGCCGAGTTGAGGACGATCCTGGCGATGCCCATTTCCCTGGCCTTGTCGATGATCGGGCAGAGCTTGGCCGGGGAATCCACGTCCAGGGGAGGGGCTATCAAGAAGATGCCGTCAACCCCAGTCAGGGCTGCCTGATGGGTTGCCGGGTCCTCATAGTCGAACTGGGTCCATTGAACGTTCGGCAAGGTGCTGTCGAAGCGGCGGCGGGAGGCGGCCTTGACGGCGAATCCCTCTGCGGCAAGTGCGCTGACAGCGACCTGTCCAAGGCTGCCGGTCGCTCCGGTGACAAGAATGGTTTTCATGATGATCTCCTTTTCTTTCCATGATGGTGCGGCACAAGGCCGCTCGTATATAGTTCGTGGGCGAACTATATTGTCAAAAAAAACTAGCTGTTCAGATTCGCCTCGATTTGAGTCAGCAGCTCCACCAGCCGGCGGCGATCTTCAGCCGGCATGTCTCCGTACACCCGCTCCAGCAGCCGGGCCGAGATCTGATCGAAGTCATGCATCAGTGCTTTTCCCTTGTCAGTAAGCCCGATGCGCACCGAGCGGGCATCCTCGCAGCATCCCTGTCGAAAAAGATAGCCGTGCCGTTCAAGGGTGCTGACGATCCCGGTGGTCGTGGATTTGACCCTGCCGATATGCCGGACGACCGACTTGATCGGGACCGGTTCGCTCTGGCGGAAGAGGAAGCCGAGTATCGAACCGTGGGCCGGGACGATCCCCTTGATTCCGTGCGCCTTCAGCTCGCTCTCGATAAAGAGGTTGGCCGACTCGCGGATGCGGGCGATCAGCGCGACAACCCCGGATTCTGTCTGTTTGATCGATCTGTTCATGAAATCATGAATAGTTCGACCACGAACTAAAGTCAAGGATAAAATTTACCGGTCTGCCCTGCCCCGCTCCCTGCAAGAGGCGCCACAGGTTTTTCCGCAAGGGAAAAACACACACCCTGCCGCAAATACAGTACAGGACATGAAAGGTGCTCTCCCATGTCCTGTACTGTAGCATCTAGCGCTGTCTGCCGGCTGGGTTATTCGGCTTTGACAAACTTTCCTTTTTCACCGCATTTTTCACATTTTTGCGGCTTGCAGCGTCCTTCTTTGGAATAGCCGCACTCGCATTTCCATGTTGCCATAATGTCACCTCCTCTCAATTGAACTAAATCCTGCCATGAACCGCTCCACTGTCACCCTGGCGAAGTCGCTCGCGGCGCGAAGGTCCATGGGACTCTTCCTGTTGTTGTAATGTGCTACGGCAAAGAATACGATAGTACCAATTTCCGGAAAGTCAACGGCAAGGCAAACCGCCGGCCTTCAGCCTCAAGAAACAGGCATCAGATGATGATCGGAACGGATGGCAGAGGACGGGGAAAGATATCACAATCGGAGGATTTCGAAGTAATTACGGGCTGAACGATGCGTTGCCGGCCGATTGGTGGTGGATGTTCCATGCATGATAGTGCATAATGGCGGTGTCAGGCCCCGCCCTGAGCACTCCCCCAACGCGGGAAGCGCACATTAACTCTGGAGTACGACATATGGATCTGGATCTGGCCTTGCTGAAAAAACTGATACAAAAACGAAGCGATGAAATTGAAAAAAGCGTTGCCGGAACCGGCTATCTGGCAAGAACAGTCATCGGCGTCGGCACCTTTTTACTCGATAACGAGGGCGACGTCGATCTGCTGTCCGCCAAACAAAGGGTTATCTTTGAAAAATTCCTTCTGCCGTTGCTGGAAGCGCCTCGCCATTAAGCACTGAGGGCGGGGGAAAAAAAAGCCCCGGGTCTCCCCGGGGCTTTTGGTGTCTGTTAGAGTAGTTGCTAGACTCTCACAACGTTCGCGGCCTGAAGCCCTTTCGGACCCTTGGTTACTTCAAACGTTACACTATCACCTTCAGCAAGCGATTTGAATCCGTCGCCCGCAATAGCTGAGAAATGGCAAAATACATCTTCTCCGCTCTCCTGCTCAAGAAAACCAAAACCCTTGCTGTCGTTAAACCATTTTACTGTTCCGTTTACCATGTGTACTTTCTCCTAATCCTGCTGTTCGATTTTGTCTGATGTATTTCAGACGTATTACTACTACGCGCTATTATCCACGAGAAGTCAATCAGCAAATCATTGCAGAGAAGGGAAAGTCCGTGGAGAGAGGCTACACTTTCAAAAAGCAGGCTCTCCCCTTTTGTATTAAAGTCCTAAAGTCTGGCCGCCTTCGGGAAGAGGATATTGTTTTCCAGGTGGACATGCTTGTGAAGATCGTCCTCAAACTCCTTAAGCTTCTGGTACGTGACCGCGAAGGTGTTGCAGACATCCTCCGGCAGCGCATACCCATTGGCAAGGTGACGGATGGCGTGAACGGCATCGCCGATCTCCTGATGCTCACGATCGAGACGGATGAGGGATGCCCTGATCGTTTCCACATCAGCGGCCTCCGGCGTATTGCCCGCTATTCTGGCGGCGTCGATCCGCTTGATGGCCGGAAAGAGCACCTCCTCTTCCTCGCGGAGATGGGCCGCCATATCGGTGGCTATCCTGGCGAAGATGGCGGCGATCTCGATCACCTCCGGATGGTGGCTGCCATGTACTCCGGCAATCTTGTCGGCGTAGGCCGCGATCTGCGCGGTATTCTCGTTGAGATAGGCGTGGTGGGTATTGACGATGTAATCGGCCAGAAACGGCAACGCCCAGGCGGCGTAGTTCTGGCTGCGCTCGACCGGCGTACTTTTCACGGCGGCGATTTCCCGCAACAGTGTGTCCGGGGCGAGCCCCCTTTCCCGGCAGATAGCGGCCAGTGGTATATTGCCGCCGCAGCAGAAGTCAATGCCGTATTTTTCAAAGACCCCGGCGGTGCGGAAGTCGTCGGCAACCAGCGCGCCGACGGTTGTTTCGGAATTGAATGTCACCTGCTCAAGCGTTGTTTCGTTCATGGCGTTTCTCCTTTGCTTGTTGAGACCCTTATCAACCTGTTTCATGATTTCAGCATAGCGCCAAGCCGGATAAAGGTAATTGACCCCTGTCAATTAAATGAATTACGGCGGAAGGTCAGAGAAGTTTCCGGGATCGTGAGAATACCGGGGGCAGCATACTTGATTCAAACGGAGGCCAATTGGCCGCCTTTGCGGTTTACCGGGGAAGAGGAGCGACTGTTCAGACAGCGCAGATTCTGTTATGCTTGAAACACAAGATCAATAACTGTTTGAAAGGGGGTTCCCATGTACGGCAAAGACAGGATTTACAAGAAAGTCGAGATAATCGGTGTCGCCGCCGGAAGCATTGAAGCGGCGATCGAGACGGCCCTGGCCAAAGCGCAGAGTTCGCTGGACAAGCTGTCCTGGTTCGAGGTGGGGGATATCCGTGGGCACATAGGCCCGGATGGCAAGGTCGCTGAATATCAGGTGGTTCTCAAGGTGGCTTTCGAGTTGAAGGGGTAGCTGCAGGATTCCTGACAGACTCACGCCGTTTCAGCCGCCTTTACGCACCAGGCGTTGACAAAAACACCGTAGCCGTGCCATAAAATAGATTGCGCAAGGGAAAACCGCTTCTGCTGATGAAGCGGTTTTTGCTATTAACAGCTAAACAAAAACAGATCCGGAGACAGCGTGTGGACAAGAGAAAACTAATACTGATCAGAAACAAGAGAATAGCCACGGGATTGATGATTGGCGCGGCCATACTGTTTGTGGTTGCCCGCTCCCGGAAGGGGCATGGGGCCTGGGAGTGGGTCGCCGCTTTTGCCGAGGCGGCCATGGTCGGTGCCCTGGCGGACTGGTTTGCGGTTGTGGCGCTGTTCCGCCACCCATTGGGTCTGCCGATACCCCATACCGCCATCATCAAGAACAAGAAGGACGTAATTGCCGGAAATCTGGCCGACTTCATCCGTGACAAGTTTCTTGCCAGCGATACCCTGATCGCCAAGCTGAGAGAGTACAATCCGGCCGAGCATCTTGCAGGCTATTTGATGTCGAAGGACAATGCCGCCGGCCTGGGCAAGGGATTGGCCCGTCTGCTTGCCGACTCCCTGGATTTTATCGATGACGAGCGGGTGCAGCAGCTCTTGAGAGCCGCCCTGGGCAACCGGATCGAAAACTTCGACCTCTCCGCTTCCGCCGGGGCGATTCTCGATACCCTCAGAAAAGACAATCGCCACCAGATCGTTCTCGATGACCTGTTGAACCGCTTTGCCGGGTGGCTGGCGACCGCGGAAGCGCAGGCCAGGCTGGCCAGGGCCATCGATAACATGTGTACGAAGGAATATCCGCTTCTGAGCGCCTTCATCCCCAACCGGGAGCAGTTTTCCAAAGGGGCGGGTGAAAAGGTCGCAAGCAGGATAAACGCATTTATTCAGGAGGTTAATGCCGATCCCGCCCATGAGGTCAGGTACAAGTTTGACAATGCGGTGACGAATTTTATCGCCAGGCTGAAATCCGACCCGGTGCTGCGGGGCAAGGTCGAGGCGATCAAGCTTGAGGTTGTCCATAACCAATCAATCGCCGATTATGCGCAGAACCTCGGCAACGATCTGAAGAGCTGGCTGACCGGCGACCTGCAGCGGCCCGACTCAAAGATGCAGGAGAAGCTCTCGTCAGCGGTTGCGGGGCTCGGCACCACCCTGGCGCAAAACCGGGGACTGAAGGAGTCTTTGAACGAGCATCTTGAAACGCTGGTGATGCACTACGGAGATACGCTGCGCACGGCGATTGCCGGGCATATTTCCGGCACGGTGCAACAGTGGGAAAGCGATGACTATACCAGCGAGATCGAGCTGAGCATCGGTTCCGACCTGCAGTTTATCAGGATGAACGGCACCCTGGTCGGCGGCGTGATCGGCCTGCTGCTGCATGCCGTCGCGCTGCTGCTTGCCTAGACGTCCCCTTCAGATCTGCGGTCTTAAGGGAAATTTGGCCTGAAAGAGCGTTCCATTATCCTGCGTGCTCGTAAAGTCAACACTACCCATGAGAAATGAGCTCAGGAGCCTTATGCTGTAAGTGCCGACTCCCCGGCCATGCCCCTTGGTCGAAAATGATCGCTGGAAGAGCTGGAGCTGGACCTCCTCCGGCATCCAGGCATCGTTGTGGACCCAGAAGTGCGCCTGTCCGACCGCCAGGCGGCAGCCGAAGGATACTTTCCCACCCTCTTTCGTGGCTTCCAGTGCGTTGAGGAGCATGTTCTCCACCACCCTCCGCAACAGTCTCCGATCGGAGCGAAGGGTTATATCGGCCGCTTCCGCATCGAGGACCAGGTCCTTCCCCATGGCAGAGGGATGACAGCAGAGCATGGACTCTACCTCGCGCAGGAACTCGCCGGTCTGCAACTCCTCCCAGACCACCTGCAGCGTACACTCTTCGGCCTGAGTCAGGAACTGCAGTGCGCGGATCTCCTCGATTGAATGCTGCGTCATCCTCTGGAGGGTACCGCAAATCTCCGGGCGTTCTTCGAAATCGGTATGCCCCAGCACGTCCAGCACCCCCCTGATTCCGGTCAGCGTGTTCAGCAGGTCGTGGAAGCAGACATTTTCCATCACTGCGCGGCGTCTTTCATGACTGATATCCGCCAGGACCAGAATAGACAGTGTCTCACCACCCATATCAAGCGGAGTTGCCCATGCCCGCAGATCCAGAGAATGAGCGTCTCCGGCCAGATCGCAGGTGAGACGGCAGTCGCGTACCGATCCCTTTCCCTTCAAGGAGGTCGCAACTGCCCTGGCAACGCCGCAAATCCGGCACGACGGCGTAGTGTCATCCTGGGTGCCGTCGTGCCGCCCGTGGATGCAATGAAATTCCTCGCCTTCCTGGAGACCTGATACCGTGGTACTTCCCGAAACCGCCGGCATCCTGTGGACAGCGGCGTTTGCATAGACCACCTGCCATGCATTGTTTATGACGAGCAGCGGTATCGGCACGGCATTCAGCAACTGCCGGATGAACTCCCTCGTGGAGAGAAGCTCCTCCTGCTGGCAGGTCACGGCTGAGCTTTTCCGCCGGGTTACTGGTCTCCCCCCGTTTGAAGGTTGAGTAATGTCCAAAATCTTCTCCTGTTTCCTGTATCTGGCAGCAGCGACCAGATGCAGCATTAATTAAAAACACGTGGAAGCAGTTCTAATGCACGCACCATACCAATACGACCTTAAAGCAAACATAACAGTAACCCGTTATTGTAACTGGAAAATATGCCGACTCGCATAAATCACTACCACGGGAAGGGTTCCTCGGTTGCCGCTATGATCGATTATACTGTCGCGATTTGACAGATATTCATGCATCACAACCGGTCATCGGGCCGGGAAGTACAAGGACATCACGCTTAATTCAAAAGGCGGCCATTTCGGCCGCCTTTGCTGTTGGTGCTCCGCCAAATCCTAATGGTCGTGATCCTTGTGTTTCTTATGCTTCTTGTAGTGACCCTTGTGTTTTCCGCGGTCATGACGCACCTCTCTCTCCCTGACGATTACCCGTTCCCGTTCAACCACGGTCACTTGTGGCGGTGGGGCGGGGGTGCTGCCGACCTGCACCCGTACGTTGGGGGTGCTGACATCGACCCCGACAGCTACGTTGGATGCCGTGGCGATACCCGCCATGCCAATCACACAGACTGCACTGGCGATGGCTACCTTCTTCAGATTCATCTTCCTGTTCATGCCATTCTCCCTTTTGTATTGGATCTGCTGCGACTGCCGGGCATCCAGATACAAAAAAACCGGGATGCCGACTATGATACTTCGGCATCCCGGCTGTCTCGGTGAGACCCAATGGGCTTTCCGTCCCACCCTCGCGGGTGGTTTAGTCTTGTCGATTATCTTTGTTTGAAATACATGGCCGAATATATAAGACATCCTCTGTTGAGTCAACCGCTATGAGAAGATCCGGTAAACCTCCCGGGTCAGGCTTACTTTCTGCCATTCGCCGGTCGGCTTCCATCCGCACGTGCTTGTTTTCTTCGCCGCCAGGCGGCACGGCCGCCGAAGAAGACCCCGGCCAGCGTCAATACCCAGATGGTGATGGTAACCGCATATTCGCTCGTGGTAATCATTGTACCTCCTGAAACAGGTGCCGTTTTCAGCATCGACTGTTCATGGTATCCGGATGTTATGGCAGCCGATAGCCGGTCCCGGCAAACTGGATATTCGCCGAATCTCCGCAGCGTGGCGGTGAGACGGCATGAACTCCGCCACACTCCGGGCAACTGTCTACAAAGGTAGCCAGGGTGAAGGCTGCTCCACACCCCTGACAGGACGTCCGCAGTCCACCTTCGGGCAGCTCTTTCCTCTTTAGGGCACCTCCGTGGGCACGTGAAACAAACTCCACCAGATTCCTGCCTTCAGCAAATGGCCCCTCGCCGGCATCATGGCCGCATCCGCAATTCCCCATTGATCACTCTCCTTAAATGTATGGCGTCCGAAACGTGCGCCGTTTTAATCGTACTGGCGGAGATTACACCCGAATCCGGTGACAGAATAATGATGTACGTCAAAAAATGGGATTTTGGCGTGATGGCAAAGATGGCACCTCCGGGGTGAGAATTTGTGGGGGTTGTCCTGTCCGACCTTCATATCATCTGGAAAGCATCAAAGTCAGTCGATCGTTAAGCATTATTGTATCTTCTTTTGTCGGAACCGAAGCACCTACTCCCTTCAGCCAGAATTTGTCAAAAGCAAATCGCCCTTGGGTTGATATTTCCAGTTCTGTGGGGAACAGGGAGTAAAAGCTGAAGATCCTTAAAACTCCGTACAAGAAACCAATAGAGTCCTTTCCTGAAATCTCGGCATAGATGCTGCCCGCGTGCCGGGTTGAATACTCAACCTGGAAGTCGGATATTTTTGGAAGTGGCACGTCAAACAGCGCAGCAGAGCCTTTGATCGCCGGGAGAGGATTGAATCCTCTGAATGGATCCTAGGGGCTGTCAATCTCCTCAATTTCGAAAGAGGCATCCCAGCAGAGTGGGCCGTTCTTCCGTGCGGCTCCCTTCAAGATGTTGATTTTATTGTATGACAGGTGTGATGAAAGTTTCCCCAGCCAACCAGGCTTCAGATCGCCGGAGAGTTCCAGGCTACCGGTTCCTGGGCCTGATGGTTCGATTTTCCAGGAAATTCCGGTAGCATCCGGTTCCAGGATTTTTGCAGGGTTTACCTGTTCTCTTGATGTCATGGTGCCTCCTCTTGCAATCCGGCAGCTGTGATAACGTTTCTGTTTGTAGACAAGTGAGCACAGGGCGTGCCAAAAGGAAGTACCGCATGATATCGGCATGTTATCTGTGTGGGCCGGCATCGGACTGCATAAACGGAAATGTAACATGATTAATAAATATGCTTTCTGCTCCTGCTAGAGACATATATACATCATTTGCAGCATCAGGCCGAAGTGGATATAATGGATGTGTGAAGATCAATCGAATGAAAGGGGGTCAGCCATGAAAACGT
>DATNCC010000059.1:0-2072 GCA_035571735.1 Dongiaceae bacterium
ACGGGGACCGGCGGTGCAGGCAAGAGCTCCATCACCGACGAACTTGTGCGGCGGTTCACCCGGGACTTTCCGGACAAAAGCGTTGCCATCCTGGCGGTCGATCCATCCCGCCAGCGGACCGGCGGCGCCCTTCTGGGCGACCGGATCAGGATGAATGCGATCAATTCCAGCCGCATCTATATGCGCTCCCTGGCTACCCGGGATTCGCAGACCGAACTCTCGTCAGCCATCGGGGATGCCATCGATGTTGTGAAAGCAGCCGGATTCGATCTGGTATTTGTCGAGACCAGCGGCATAGGGCAGGGAAACGCAGGGGTTGTCGGCATCTGCGACGTCTCCCTGTATGTCATGACCTGCGAGTTCGGCGCTCCCACCCAGCTTGAGAAGATCGACATGCTCGACTTCGCCGATCTGGTTGCCATCAACAAGTTCGAGCGGAAGGGGGCCGAAGATGCTCTGAGGAATGTCCGCAAGCAGTATCGCCGCAACCGCAACCTCTTCGACATTGCTGATGAAGCGCTTCCGGTATTCGGCACCATTGCCTCACAGTTCAACGATCCGGGCACCAACGTGCTTTACCTGGCGCTGCTTGATGCGGTAAATGCCAGGAAAGGGAGTTCCTGGCAGTCGTCCCTTCAGGTCACGGAAAAGGAGAGCCTGAAAAAGTACATCATCCCTCCTGACCGGGTTCACTATCTGGGGGAGATCGTCCAGGCGGTACGCGGCTATCGCAAGCAGGTCGGCGAGCAGTCCGCGGTGGCCAGGCGTCTGTTCCAGCTGCACGGCGCAAGGGAAGTGCTGGGTGAATCGGCTGCAATTGCGGAACTTGACAGGAAAGTATCGTTCTTCGAGGCCGGACTGCACGAGGAACCGAAAAAGATCCTCAAGGAGTGGCCCGAGCTGAAAGCCTCCTACCGCCGCGATCAGCTCGTGACAAAAGTCAGGGACAAGGAGATCAGGAGCGATCTGTATACCACAACCCTCTCGGGTACTCGAATCCCCAAGGTTTGTATCCCGGATTATGCCGACTGGGGCGAGATCCTCCGCTGGAGCATGCTGGAGAACGTGCCCGGATATTTCCCGTTCACTGCCGGGGTATTCCCGTTCAAGCGGGCCGAAGAGGATCCGAAGCGCCAGTTCGCCGGTGAGGGGACTCCGGAACGGACCAACCGCCGTTTTCACTACCTCTGCAAGGACGATGACGCCAAGCGACTCTCCACGGCCTTTGACAGCGTGACCCTCTATGGCGAGGATCCCGACTACCCGCCCGACATCTACGGCAAGGTGGGGGAGAGCGGCGTCTCCATTTGCACCGTCAACGACATGAAAAAGCTCTTTGCTGGCTTCGATCTCTGTGCCCCCAATACCAGCGTCTCCATCACGATCAACGGACCGGCCCCTATGATGCTGGCGTTCTTCTTCAATGCGGCCATCGACCAGCAGGTGGACAGGTTCATCCGGGAAAACGGCCGGACACCCACAGACGCCGAGTACGAGGAGATCCGCAACTGCACCCTTCAGACTGTTCGCGGAACGGTGCAGGCGGACATTCTCAAGGAGGACCAGGGGCAGAACACCTGCATCTTCTCCACCGAGTTTGCCCTGAAGATGATGGGGGACATCCAGCAGTACTTCATCGAAAAGAAGGTCCGCAACTACTACTCGGTATCCATCAGCGGCTACCACATCGCCGAAGCGGGAGCCAACCCCATCAGCCAGCTCGCCTTCACCCTTTCCAACGGCTTCACCTTCGTGGAGTACTATCTTTCCCGGGGCATGCAGATCGACGACTTCGCCCCGAACCTCTCCTACTTCTTCTCCAACGGCCTCGATCCGGAGTACACGGTTATAGGCCGCGTTGCCCGGCGGATCTGGGCGGTTGCCATGCGCGAGAAGTACGGCGCCAATGATCGCAGCCAGAAACTCAAGTACCATATCCAGACGAGCGGCAGGTCGCTCCATGCCCAAGAGATGGATTTCAACGACATCCGGACCACGCTCCAGGCGCTGATGGCTATTTACGACAACTGCAACTCCCTGCATACCAACGCGTACGACGAGGCGGTAACAAC
>DATNCC010000060.1:0-25088 GCA_035571735.1 Dongiaceae bacterium
TGGTGTTTTTCTATGTGGTGGCTGACGCCTTCGGGGTCGGCAACCGCTATGCGGTCGGGGTTCTGACGCTGGCCCTGTTCGCCGGAGCCTACCTGAGCGAGATCATTCGCGCCGGCATCGAGAGCGTCGGCGAGTCACAACTGGAATCGGCATATGCCATCGGCCTGACTACCTTCCAGACGTACCGGTTTGTCATACTTCCGCAGGTGGTGCGGCGGATCCTGCCCCCCCTGGCAGGCCAGTTCGCGTCGCTGATCAAGGATTCCTCGCTGCTGTCGATTATCGCCGTCAGCGAATTCACCCTCAACGCACAGGAGGTCAACTCTTTCACCTTCAGTACGCTCGAAAGCTATCTGCCGCTGGCGGTTGGCTATCTGCTGCTGACTCTCCCGATTTCTCTTCTCAGCCGCCACCTGGAACAAAAATACCGTTATGCAACTTAGCCTGAAGAACCTTTCCAAATCCTTCGGCCTGCGCCCGGTTCTGGACGACATCTCCATGGAGCTGCCGGATGCCAAGGCACTGGTCGTGATCGGTCCTTCGGGGGGCGGCAAGACGACCCTGCTGCGGACGGTTGCCGGTCTGGAACGGCCGGATTCAGGGCAGGTGTCAATTGACGGAGAAGTGCTGCTGTTTGATGAAGCCAGCCTTCTAGCGCACCGCCGCAGCATCGGCACGGTCTTCCAGGCCTTCAACCTCTTTCCGCATCTGACGGCGCTTGAGAACATCACCCTGCCGCTCGAACAGGCGCACGGCTACGGACGGAAGCAGGCGCTTGAAACCGCGCACTCCATCCTGAACCGCTTTCACCTGGCGGAGCACGCCGGCAAGAAACCGGCCCAATTGTCGGGAGGCCAGCAGCAGCGGGTGGCCATTGCCCGGGCGATCGCCATCAAGCCCCGTTTTCTGCTGTTCGACGAGCCGACCTCGGCCCTGGACCCGGAAATGACCTCCGAAGTGCTGGATATCATCGGCGAGTTGCGCAACGAGGGGCGCGATCTGCTGCTGGTTACTCATCATATGGGGTTTGCCCGTACCGTGGCCGACCATTGCCTGTTCGTGGCGGAGGGAAAAATCGTGGAAAACGGACCGGTCGAGAGATTGTTTGCCGAGCCGCAGAGCAGCGAACTGAGGCAGTTTCTGGGTAGGGTCATGCGGTACTGAAGCTGCAACCGGAAAGCAGATAACGATTTTCAACGTTCAACTTGATTATTTATGCTATGATTCCACAGCATTCATGCCGTAGCGAAGGATGTAACGTGCGCGCCTCATTCTTGAAAACTTTTTCCACGAGATATTTTCCGAAAAGATTTTTCTTCATACTCGCAATGATGTTTATCGCCGGTAAGTTGCTGCCCGGAGGCGTGGCATATGGAAATAAAATTTCATTCGAGTCGCTGAGTGAGAGCCCGTGCAGCTATGCTCTTCAGCTGCAGAATTCTCCTTACAGGGAAGAGTTTATAGCCAGACTGGCATCAGCGCTTGATGAAAAATCTGCTTCAAAACAAGACTCCAACGTAAAGCCGGATAACGGCTTTTCCCGCATTGCCTATACTGTTCCCAAAAACGCCGGATACAATGACTTAGATTCTTTCAGCAGAAACTGCCTGTCTTGCCATGACGGATTGGCTGCCCTGGAAATAAATGTGATTTACAGAAACTCACCGACCGGCTTTGAAAGCAGAAATCCGGACGCTAAAGTTCATCCGATCGGGATGGATTATGAAAGGTATGTGGCCTCGAACAGAAGTGTTTTCAAGCCCATATCCATGTGGAGTACAAAATTGATTCTGATAAACGGCAAGGTCGGTTGCCTGACCTGCCACAACCCGCTGAATCCGGAAAGAAAGCATCTGGTCATGAGCGATGTCAGAAGCACTCTCTGTCTGACCTGCCATGACAAATGACGGGTATTCGACAAACTAACCCACCTCGGTATACTCCCGCACGCGAAATTCGGCACCCAACTCTTCCGCCAGCATCCGGCACGCTTCGATATCGACACCAGGCACGGTAACGGCACTGGCTATCACCTGTGGAATGTGGGCCGTCGCCGCGCGGATGAAACTGCAGACGCTGCTGAAGCCGGCGTCGCCGTAAGGGGTGTTGCAGAGCCTGCTGTATGTTGAGGCATCGGGAGCATTCAGGCTGACCGAAATGCTGTCGACCAGTCCGGCCAGTTCCGGCAGGATATCGCGCCCATGCACCTGGTTGGCCTGGCCGTCGGTGTTGATGCGGATGCTGTAGCCCCGTCGTTTCAGTTCACCGGCTACCTGCTTGACCAGGTCGAGTCGTAGCAGCGGCTCGCCGAAGCCGCAGAACACCACTTCGTCGATTTCCGAAGGGTGACCGATTGCCGCCATTACCTCCTCGAATGAAGGTTCACTGTTCAGCATCAGATTGTGACCCTTGACCGTGAAATCATCGAACTTGGGGCAGAATGTGCAGCGGTTCGAACAGCGGTTGGTGATGTTCAGGTACAGCGAATTGCGAATCTTGTAGGCGATCTTCGTCGACTGGTCCCAGAGGGTGATGCCGAACAGGTCGCCGGCATTCTTGGTCGTGATGCGGGCGACGTCATCAAGGGTCAACCCTTTGACTTCGGCCAGTTTCTCGGCGGCCAGACGCACGTACGCGGGCTCGTTGCGCTTGCCGCGATGCGGGACGGGAGTCAGGTAGGGACAGTCGGTCTCGACCAGCATCCGATCGATACTGACGCTCCGCACAACATCCCGCAGGCTTTGATTGCCGGGGTAGGTGATCGTTCCCGGTATCGAAATATGGAAACCGAGAGCAGCCGCCTCCCGAGCCATTTCGGCGTCGCCGGAAAAACAGTGCAGGACGCCTTTCCGCACCGCTTCCTCCCGCAGAATAGCCATGACACGGTCATGAGCGTCCCGATCGTGAATGATTACCGGCTTGTCCAGTTCAGCTGCAATCCGGAGAAAACTGCGAAATACATGTTCCTGCTCGTCGCGCGGCGACCGGTCTCGATAGAAATCGAGTCCGATTTCACCGATGGCAACCACCTTGTTGCTTGATACGGCAAGCGTTCGGATGACATCGGAGCAGGCGTCGGTAACCCGGGCGGCGTCATGGGGATGGATACCGACCGCGGCATACAGCTGCGGGTATTTCTCTGCAAGTTCGACCGATTCACGACTCGATTCGATGTCGGTGCCGACCACCAGTATTGCCGCCACTCCGTTATCCTCGGCACGTTTCAGCATGTCGTCAAAGTCGCCGGCAAAGTCACGGTAGTATATATGGGCGTGGGAATCGATCAGGACCGGTTTTTGCTGCGGCATTATTATCCTTTCAATTCCTCTTTGAGACCTTCGACGACCGCCTTCACCTCGGCAACCATGTCGACTGCCTGGGGTGATTTTTCATATTTCAGGTAATTTTCAAAATACGCGATCGCATCGGCAGTGCGGTCCTGGTCCATGCAGATGCCTCCCAGTGTCAGGTACGCCATGCTATAGGAGGGATCACGCCGTACCGCTTCCAGGCAGGCATCCTCGGCTTCTTCCAGTTCTTCAAGATCATAGTACAGTTCGCCCAGGTTAAAATGGGCAGCAGGATCTTCGGGATCGATTTCCACCCCCCTGGTGAAGGCGGCGATGGCTCCATCGACGTCTCCCTGCCCGTAAAGCGCGTCTCCCAGGGCATTGAGCGCAAACACGTTATCCGGTTCAAGATCCAGCGCCTGACGGAAGGCACGGATCGCGTCATCACAGCGATCCTGGCTGTTGTAGACCAGACCGATGCTCACGAGGGCATCGGCATCCTTCGGGTCTATTTCCAGAACTTTTTTGTAACAGGCGAGCGATCCCTTGTGGTCGCCCGCCTCCAGCAGCATGTCCCCCAATGTCGTCAACGCATCGGCATCATCGGGCGACAGTTTAAGCCCTTCACGATAGCGGGCGATGGCGTCATCCAGACGACCGTCTTCAGCCAGGGCATCGCCAAGATAGAACCAGCTGTCCGGTTGATTCCTGTTGGAATCCCAGTACCCTTCGAAGATGGAAATGGCCTGCTTGACCTCTCCCTGGTCCAGAAGGTCCAGCCCCTTTTGTACGGTTGCGTTCAACTCGGTTTCACTCATATTTTACCCTTTCGATTCAAATGGTGGTTTATGTGACGACGGCGGAAAATATCCGTGGGTCAGGTTACCAGATCAACTACCAATCCCTTGATACCTATGACCTTTGCGGTAATGGCCATCGAATCACGATTTTCTTTTACGATAAGATTGTAGAGGTTGTCGGCTTCCCGGTTTATTACCGTGATTATCTCAAAGTAGCGGGGATTCTGGGGCGTTCCGCCTGTCTTGTCCAGCCGGTATGCCTCACCGTTCACCCTTTTTGCGAGTGCGCTGAGCAGGTCGCGAAAATGTTTGAAGTTTCCGAGGGTCGGTTCCGTGGTCAACAGTGTTCCCGCCTTCTCGATTTCAGCTCTGAGAGTTTCGATATCATCCTGATATGAAGGAGCCTCCTCAGCATGGTGGCTCAATTCGTCCGCAAAAAGCGAATTCATTATTTTCTTCATCGGTGAGGAACTCTTCGTATTTTTTTCAAGTTCCCGCAGTGAGGATGAGTCCTGAATGCGCATGGTCCGACCCCAATCTTGTAAAATGTGAAACAGACTGTATCATACCTGATTTCAATCGGCAATTGATGCAAAAATGCAACAATGGGTTTTAATCAGATTCTATCTATGCTAGTATCCGCATGTTTCTACGAGGAAAGGAATTCAAGTCTGATGAATACCAGGGTTTCACTGGAAGAGCGAAAAAAACGATTCCGGGAAGCGATTGTAATTGTTCTCGCGGTAATTTTGATTATATTTCTTACCAGGGCTGAAATAAGCCTGACCCAGCTGAGCGCCAATGCCAAACTGGGGAGCAATATTGCCATTTTTGCCGTAATAAATGTTGTTATTCTGCTGGTAATTCTGCTGGTTTACCTCGTCAGTCGCAATGTTGTGAAGCTGTTTGTTGAAAGCCGCTCAAATCCCTTTGCAAAAAGGCTGCGAACAAAACTCGTCCTGTCATTCGTTGCCCTGTCGCTTGTTCCCACCCTGCTCCTCTTTTTCGCCGCCGCCGGTTTTATAAACAATACCGTGCATAACTGGTTCAACACCCAGGTTGAAACATCATTAAGCGAGTCGCTTGAAGTTGCGCAGACGTACTACAAAAGTTCGGCATCAAATTCACTGTATTACGGCAAACAGATCAGCGGCTTTATTAAAGACAGAAAGCTTCTTAACGAGGCGAATCTGCCGCAGCTCAAGCAACTTATTCACCAGAAGCAGAATGAGTACAACCTCGGGGTAGTCGAAGTGTACTCCGCCCAGCGTGAGGAACTGGTGCGGGCTGCAAATCCGGCGGTTCCCAAAGGGGAATTCACGAATCCATCTTCGGAAGATATCAAGCGAGGTTTGGCGGGAGAAGAGCTGACCAGGGTAAACCAGGCCGGGAAGGCCGATTTGATCCGGGGTATCGTGCCGATCCGTTCAACGTGGAACGAGTCGGATATTGTCGGCGTAGTTGTCGTCAATTATTACGTGCCGTATTCACTTGTGAACAAAATGAAGGAGATCACGGCTTCTTACCATGAATTCAGGCAGCTCAAGATTCTGAAAAACCCGATCAGGACCGGGTATATCATCACACTCTTTTTGATTGCAATGGTGATCGTATTTTTTGCGTACTGGATGGGGGTTTATCTGGCAAACAGCATGACCAGACCGCTTCAGGAACTGGTCGACGCAACCCATGCCGTAGCCGACGGCAACCTCGATGTCCGTATCGAGTCCTGGTCGGCGGATGAAATCGGTATGCTGGTACAGTCATTCAATCTCATGACGGAGGATTTGCGTACGAAACAGTCCGCCCTGAATATCTCCAACCTTGAACTTGTCCGGAGTCATCAGGAGATCGAGCGTCGTCAGCAGTATATGGAGATTGTGCTGCGCAACATTGCCGCAGGCGTCATCTCGATCGACAGCGAGGGGCTATTGCGTACGATCAATACATCCGCCGAGCGCCTGCTCGGTTTGAACGCCGCGAAAGTTCTCGGAAAAAACTACCGGGAAGTCATCAATGACAAACACCTCGATATCGCCACGGAAGCCATACGGGATCTGATGCAGGGGAAACAGGGAACGATCAGCAAGCAGGTTTTTCTGGATCTGCGCGGTTCCCGCATTGCCCTGCAGCTCCATTTGACGCTGCTGCGCGCCGGCAACGGAGAGGTACTCGGGATGGTTGCCGTACTGGACGACTTGACGCAGATGATGCGGGCACAGCGCATGGCTGCGTGGCGGGAGGTCGCACGCAGAATAGCTCATGAGATAAAGAACCCGTTGACTCCGATCCAGCTTTCCGCCCAACGTCTCAGAAAACGTTATCTATCGCGTTTCAGCGACGACGGAAAGGTCTTCGACGAATGCACCGAGATGATCATCAAGTCGGTCGATGATCTGAAAAACCTGGTTAACGAGTTTTCCAATTTTGCCCGGATGCCGGCCATTCAACCTGAGCCCAACGATCTTAACGCGTTGATTCGAGAGTCCCTGACGCTGTATCAGGAAGCACATCGCGAGGTCAGGTTCGATGTAACAACGGATGCCCGGATGCCGTTGCTGATGATCGATCGGGATCAGATCAAGCGTGTGCTGATCAATATCCTTGAAAATGCGGTTGCTGCCATGGCGGGACATGGCACCATTACCCTGACGACGTTCTTTGACGATGTATTGAAAATGGCGGTTATCAGCGTCGCCGATGATGGGCCGGGAATTTCTCCGGAAGACAAGCCACGCCTGTTTGAACCGTATTTTTCCACCAAGAAAAGCGGCACTGGGCTCGGATTGGCTATTGTAAGCAGTATCGTTACCGATCATGGCGGTTTTGTCAGAATTCGCGACAATATGCCGCACGGAGCGGTTTTTGTTGTCGAACTGCCGGCCGGGTGAATCGGGAATCGGGAATCGGGAATCGGTAGATGAAATTTTTGATAAATAAAATCAGGGGAGCGTCATGCACCAGACCATTTTGATTATCGATGATGAAAAGGATATCAGGACCGCTCTGACCGGGATTCTGGAGGATGAGGGGTATCATGTTCTGAACGCGGAAAGCGGCGCGGAAGGTATTGAATGTGCCAGGCAGGAACTTCCCGACCTGATTCTGCTTGATATCTGGATGCCGGGTATGGATGGCCTGGAAGCACTGGAACAGCTGAAGGCACAGCTTCCGCAGGTTACGGTCATCATGATTTCCGGACATGGCACGATTGAGACGGCGGTTAGAGCCACCAAACTGGGCGCGTTCGATTTTATTGAAAAGCCGCTTTCGCTTGAAAAAGTACTGATCAGCGTCGCCAACGCCCTGCAGTTACAGGAATTAAAGGAACAAAATGCCGAGCTTAAGCGTTCGGCCTCCGCAGATTATGAGCTGATCGGTGAATCTTCAGGAATGATCACCCTGCGGGAGCAGATCCGTCGTGTGTCCTCCACGGCCGCCTCGGTACTGATAAGCGGTGAAAACGGCTCGGGAAAGGAGTTGATTGCAAGCTCGATCCACTACAACAGCCCAAGGCGTGAGCGTCCTTTTGTACCCATACACTGTTCCGCCATTCCGGAAGAACTGATCGAGTGTGAACTGTTCGGCCATGAAAAAGGCGCAGTCATCGGCGCAACGTCGCATAAGAAGGGGCGCTTCGACCAGGCTGACGGCGGCACGCTGTTTCTGGATGAGATTGGTGAACTGCCGCTCGGCACCCAGATAAAAATTCTTCGTTTTATTCAGGACGGCAGTTATGAGCGGGTCGGAGGATATCGGCGGCTTACCGCCGACATCCGCATTATTGGCGCCACATCAAGATCCCTTGAGCAGGATATGGCCGCCGGCAAGTTCAGCACCGATCTCTATTATCAACTGAGCACCATGCCATTCCGGGCTCCGGCGCTGCGTGAACGCCTGGAGGACATAGGCCCGCTTGTCCTGCATTTCGTCGCCCGGTTTTTTCGCCGCGAAGGGGGGGAAACAAAAGCTTTTCTGCCGGAGACGCTCGATAAACTGCAGCGATATTCGTGGCCCGGCAATCTGCGCGAATTAAAAAACGTGGTGGAACGATTACTGATCGTGGTGCCCGGACGCGTTATCTCGGCAGATGATATTCCCAATCTGTCAGGTGAACCGGTAACAGGGGCAGTGCCTCTCTCGCCACTCGAAAACGCACTTGCCCGGACGGCGCTGCGGGACGCCAGAGAGGATTTTGAGCGGGAGTTCATTATTCACAAGCTTGAGGAAAACGACTGGAATATTTCCCGTACTGCTGAACTGATTGAGCTGGAACGGAGTAATCTGCATCGCAAGATCAAGAGCTATGGCATTGACGTCAGGAGATAAATGAATGTCGCCTATCCATAATAAACGCTCCACCAGGCTGATACTATCGATCATCTTTGTTGTTGCCCTCTGCCTGTCAGCTATTTTCCAGGCCCGCCGGCTTGCGCACCATACCCGTTCCGATGCCGACGCGCTTAACATTCTCCGTGAAGCGTACGCGGCAGTTCTTGAAAACTATGTAGATAAACCGGATTCTAAAAAACTGGTTCTTACCATGGTCGACGGCATGCTTGCCGCGCTCGACCCGCATAGTGCCTATCTGCCTCCCGAGCCGTATCACGAAATGGAAGTTCAGATGTCCGGTTCATTCGGAGGTATCGGTATTGAACTTGGTACAAGGGAAGGCAAGCTGATAGTAATCACCCCGATAGACGACACTCCCGCCTCCAGGGCGGGAATTCAGGCCAATGACCATATCTGGAAGATCGACGGAACATCAACCAACGGGATGAATATTACTGCGGCGGTTAAAAGGATGAGGGGGGAAAAGGGAACGCGGGTATCTCTGACGATTGTTCGCTCCGAAAACTCCAGGCCGCTCGTTTTCAATCTTGTTCGTGACACCATAAAAATAAAAAGCCTGAAATCAAGGCTTCTTGAATCAGGATATGGCTACATCCGGATATCACAGTTTCAGGAGCGTACCGGAGCCGAGTTCAAAGAGGCGTTGCATGAGCTGCATGCAAAATCGGATGATGGAACGCTGAAGGGGCTGATACTGGATCTGCGTTACAATCCCGGCGGCCTGATTAATTCATGCGTAGCCGTTGTCAACTGCTTCATCGGTGATGACATCAAGAATTCCGCGATTGTCAGCACCAGGGGGAGAACCCACGATTCAAATCATGTGTATAACGCAACAGTTGGCCCAAAGGAGCCGAAATATCCGGTAGTCATCCTTATCAATGGCGGCAGCGCCAGTGCCTCGGAAATTGTCGCCGGCGCCATGCAGGATCATAAACGGGCCATAATCATGGGGACGCGGAGTTTCGGCAAGGGGTCGGTGCAGTCAATTTATCCGATGAAGGGTAACGCCGCTCTCAAGCTGACAACGGCTCTTTATTATACTCCGAAAGGACGTTCGATTCAGGCCAAAGGGATTACCCCGGATGTGGAGGTGCCGAACATCACGCCGCTGCCGCCAAAAGAGAAGAAGGAGTTCAAGGAAAAAGATCTGGAAAACAGTCTTGCCGCGGACGACAAACAGGAAGAACGGCAAACCAGGGTTCGAGTACCGCCACATGGTGCAGGCGCCATCGATGCGGATCTGCGGAAAGATTTTCAGTTGGGGAGGGCGCTTGAATTGCTGCACTCTCTCAGCATGTTGAAGGAGAAAGGATATCAGTAATAATGGTTAAGAAGCCACGGGCTCAGCCCAGCCCCCGGTTTCTGAACAGCCGCATCAGCAGGACTCCCATGACCGAGAGGCAGAGCCCCACGCAGAGGAACAGGTAGCCGATCGACCGTCCTTCACCCCATCCCCACAGGTCACTGTTTTTCATGAAAAAAATCAGGGCAAGGCCGCCAAAAGTGCCGATGCCGCCGATTATATACACTGCAAAGGCGATAACCGCCAGGCCGATTCCCTGTCTTTCCGCCATCCGTTTACCTCTTTCCTGAGTATCAGTCATTTGAGCAGTGACTGCAGTTTTGCCCCGATATCCTTTTCCCGCATCATCGACTCGCCGATCAGGAAGGCCCCGGCTCCGTCGTCCTGCAGCCGGACGATATCGGCCCGGCTGTCGATGCCGCTCTCGGCAACCAGCAGGCGATCCTGCGGGAGCATGCGGGCCAGGCGGGAGGTGGTGCCGAGATCGGTGACAAACGTCCTCAGGTTGCGGTTGTTGACGCCGATCAGGGTACAGTCCGTGTTCAGGGCTTTTTCCGTCTCCGCTTCATCATGGACTTCCAGCAGCACATCCAGATGGAGCTCTTTCGCCAGTTCCTGGAACTTGCGCAGCTGATTCAGATCGAGCATGGCGGCGATAAGCAGGATCGCGTCTGCCCCGGCTGCTCTGGACTCGTAGATCTGGTACGGGTCGAGAATAAAGTCCTTGCGCAACAGCGGCAGGGAAACCGCCTCGCGAATCAGGGCCAGGTAGCGCAGATGCCCCAGGAAGAACTGCTCATCCGTCAACACCGACAGGCAGGTGGCGCCGTTATTCTGGTAGATCCCGGCGATCTCCACCGGGTCGAAATCGGCGCGGATGACCCCCTTGCTCGGGGAGCCCTTCTTGACCTCGGCGATGATCGCCGTCCAGCCGGAGGCCACGGATTCGCGCAAGTGCCGCTCGAACCCGCGCGGCACGTCCTCAAGGTCGCCAAGGCGCGCCTTCAGCTCATCAATCGGTACGGCCGCCCTGGCGGCAGCTACTTCCTGTTGTTTGTGGGCGACGATTTTCTTCAGGATATCGGGTGTGTCTGTTGTCGTTACCAAGATATTCTCCCTCTACTGCTCATTCGTCAATGCCGCCAGCTTCTCCACCTGCTGCAGTGCGCGCCCAGAGTCGATGGCCTCGGCGGCCAGAATCATCCCCTCTGCCGGTGTGGCCGCCTTGCCCGCCGCCACCAGGGCATAGGCGGCGTTCAGGAGGACAATATCCCGCCGTGGCCCGGGCTCTCCGGACAAAACAGCCTTGACGATTACGGCGTTGGCAGCGGCATCGCCCCCCTTGAGCGCCGCCATCGGGCAGCGGGTCAGGCCTAGCTGTTCCGGGGTGACACTGCCCAGTGTGATACCGGAGGGGGTGACCTCGGCCATCAGGGTTTCTCCGGTCAAGGTCATCTCGTCCATGCCGTCAGAGCCATGAACCACGAAACCGTGCCTGCAGCCAAGCTTGTGCAGTACTCCGGCAAGCTTTTCCACCAGATCGGCGTGGTAAACCCCCATCACCTGACGGTCGGCTCCGGCCGGGTTGGTCAGGGGCCCAAGGATGTTGAAGATGGTACGGATGCCGATCTCGCGGCGCGGCCCGATTGCGTGTTTCATGGCGCCGTGGAGGGCGGGGGCGAAGAGGAAGCCGATGCCGATCCGGTCGATGCACTGTTCGACTGTTTCGGGAGTGACGTCCAGGTTGATGCCCAGCTTTTCCAGGACGTCGGCGCTGCCGCAGGCCGATGAAACCGAGCGGTTGCCATGCTTGGCCACCTTGACCCCGCAGGCCGAGACTACGAAGGAGACGGTTGTGGAGATGTTGAAGGTGTTGGTGCCGTCGCCGCCGGTGCCGACCACGTCCAGGATGGTTTCCCGGTCGATGTTGATATCGTCGCGGTCGATATCCAGCACTCCTTTTCCGACCCGGATCGGGGTGGCCCTCTCGCGCATGACGCGGGCGGCTCCGGCGATCTCTTCGACGGTTTCGCCTTTCATGCGCAGGGCGGTGATGAATGAGCCGATCTGGGCCGGGGTGCATTCGCCGGACATGATCTGGTTCATAACCTCGATCATCTCGCCTTCGGTCAGATCCTCACGTTCTACAACTTTGGCTATGGCTTCTTTTATCATATACATGTCTCCATACGAAAAAAGGGGATGTCGCCATCCCCTCACGGTTGTGCTGCGGGCAGGGGGAACTAGGCCCCTTCCTTGATCTTTCGGATAGCTTCGCGGATCATGGCCTCGGCCAGGTCGGGTACGACTTCCCAGACGATCCGCTCGATAACTTCTTTTGAAGCGCTTGTTATCGCTGCTCTCAACTGCTCTTCCGTCAGGGCGGCTGCAGGAGGAGTTGCGGCCGGAACCGCTATTTCAACATCCGGTATCGGTTCCAACGCCGGAGGCTCTTCGAATGCCGGGGCGGATGCGGCGAAACCGGAAAAAGCCGGGGCTGGAGCGGTGAAATCCGGTTCGGAAATCGCTGAAAATTCCGCGTCTGCCGGTGCCGCCTCGTCATTCTCAAAAGTGATGTCGCCAAAAGACGCCTCCAGGTTCGGGGCAGTTTGCCCGTCAAGGGCTGCCCGTGGGGGAGTGGCAACGATTTCCTCTTCAAATTCAAAGGTGCTTTCCTCAACCGGAACCCATTGTGTGCCGGTATGATGAGGCGAAGTATCCGATACTTCGGTGGTCTGAACGAGCCCGGCATCACTTTCTTCAGAGACGATCGCAAAAACATCGGGTTCAAACGTCGCCGCCGGTTGAACGGCGCCTGGAGAAGCCTCTCCAGTCACGGAGGGCGGCTCGACAGCCGGGGTAAAGGCACCCCATATATCTGCAGGTGCTGCAGGTTGTTGCACTTCGGGCTGTTTGACAATATCCGGAGTCGGGATGTCAAATATGGAAGCGGAAACTTCAGGGCCTTGCTCGCGAACAGCTTCAGCAGCAGGATGTGGTTGTGAGGCTTGTACGGCTCTTGATCTGCCCAGTTCCAGAAGCTCCTTTACCTTGGTGATGATCTGCTGGGACTCGAACGGCTTGGCAATAAAGTCGTCGGCGCCGCTATTTTTTGCTTTTTCTTCATCAAATGGTTCAAAAGAGCCGGTCAGGATCAAAACAGGCTTTGCAGCCAGCGACGGCGTTGCACGCACCAATTCAGTTACTTCATACCCCGTCATTCCCGGCATCAAAGCGTCGATCAGCAGAATATCAGGGTTGATTTCACGTGCCTTGTCGACAGCGGCTTTACCATTATCAACGATGGTTAAGGAGTATTCGTCTCCACCGAAAATGATTCCGATAACTTTCCGGATGGTGACACTGTCGTCGGCGACCAGCACTTTAATACTCATCGACCCCTCCTTGCTGAGTGGATACGCAGGAATAATTATTCCGAAAAAGAACTAACACAGGTGCCATATCGTGTCAAGGTATTAGCGTTTCAAGGGATTTTCAAATCGTCGGCAATCTCGGAAGCAATTCGCGGGGTCGAAAATATGGAGACTGCCAGGGTCGATATATCACTTCGTAATTGGCTAAACTGTCGTACATTTTTGTAATCAAGACGAATTGTCAACAGAATTACGTACAAATCCTGCTCGGGGTCAATCCATATTGATGAGCCGCTGTATCCGGTGTGGCCGAATGACATGTCGGAAAAATAGGTTCCGCGAGGCGACGAAAACGGGGAGTTGATATCCCACCCCAGACCTCTGATGATTTTGCCGTTACTATAGAAGTAGGGAGATGTCATCTGGGTTATGACCCGTTCATTGAACACCTGTACGCCGTTATATTTCCCCTTGTTGAGAATCATGGTTGCAAATCTGTTCAAGTCACTGGCGGTGGTGAATACCCCGGCGTGTCCCGCGACTCCGCCAAGACGCCGGGCATTCATATCCTGGACAACTCCGGCCTTGAGCGTATTGTTCTGGCCTGCCGTGGGGGCGATAACCGCAAATTCCCCCTGGGGCAGAAAAGTGGTTTCCGCCATGCCGTTCGGGGCAAAAATATATTCTGTGCAGAAACTGTCCAGCGGAATTTGTGCTGCGCGCCTGACAAGCTCTCCCAGCAGTATGAAGTTGATGTCGGCATAACGAAAACGGTTCCCGGGCAGGGCATCATTGTGTTGTAAAACGGCCTTTTCCAGCAGGTGCCGCAATGGATCGTCATTTGCTATTTCAACATCATCCAGCCCGGAGGTGTGGGTTAACAGGTTGAGGATGGTGATCTCTTCACGATCCGTACCTTCAAATTCCGGGAACCAGCGGGACAGCGGGTCCAGCAGGGTGATCTTCCCCTGTTCAAGCAGTTTCATGATGGCGGGTGCGGTCGCGATGACCTTGGTCAGCGAAGCGGTGTCAAACAGGGTCCGGTCCGAGAGCAGCGGCGCGCCGGTATCCGGAAACAGTCTTCCTTGCGCCGTGCCGTAAAGTTGGCCGGAATGGTTGCCGACGGCCATGACTGCACCGGAAATCAGGCCGCGCCGCATGGCGTTTTCCAGCATGACATCGATAGAAGCGGCACGCCCGACATTCATCAGATCATCTGCAGCATTAGAGTGGGTCGAAAGTGGCAGGAGTATGATGGTCAGAAAGATAATTCGTAAAATAATCACGGGTTTGCTCTATGGTCCTGCGCTACAAAAAGCTCCCGCATGCGGGAGCCGGAAAAAAAAACCCCGGAAATTTCAGGAGCGGTAGTCGGCGTTGATGCTGACGTATTCGTGCGTCAGATCAGAAGTGTACACGGTAGCGGAGCCGTTCCCGATTCCCAGGTCAACCGAGACGGTAAATTCCTTCTGTTTGAGAACTGCCGTGCCGCGCTCTTCGGCGTCTCCGCCGGCAAAGACGCCGTTCCTGGCCATGCAGACATCGTCAAAGTGCAGGGAAAGCAGCGATTGATCGACCAGAGCTCCGGAATATCCGACAGCGGCGAAGATCCGGCCCCAGTTGGCATCCTGACCGAAAAATGCCGTCTTGACCAGGCTGGAGTTGGCAATCGCCATGGCGGCACGTTTGGCATCGGCATCATCCCTGGCTCCGCCGACCCGGATCTCGACAAACTTCGATGCTCCCTCACCATCTTTTACGATCAGCTTTGCCAATGAAAGCAGAACATCATTCAAGATCGTCTCAAAAGCGCTTCCTTCCGCTGTTCCTTCCGTAATGGCCGGATTACCCGCCATGCCGTTGGCCATGATCAGGCAGGTGTCGTTGGTTGACATGTCGCCATCCACGGTGATGGCATTGAAGGACCGGTCAACGGCTTTTTTGAATGAGCGTTGCAGAAAGCCCGGCTCGACGGCGGCATCGGTAATGATGAAGGAGAGCATGGTGGCCATGTTGGGCATGATCATGCCGGCCCCCTTGGCGATGCCGGCCACGGTGTATTCGACTCCGCCGGCCTGCCCGCCGCGGGCTTCCATCTTGGGGAAGGTGTCGGTAGTCATGATGGCCTGTGCAATGTCGTCCAGCGTACCGGATGGAAGCCCGTCAACCAGGGCCGGAATGGCGGTCCGGATACGGTCCATCGGCATCTGTACGCCGATCACGCCGGTTGAACAGACCTGAACGGCTGTGGAATCAATGCCGAGAGCGCGGGCAACCAGAGAGGCCGTCTCCTGCGCAACGGTCATTCCCGGTGCGCCGGTACAGGCGTTGGCATTGCCGCTGTTGACGATCAGAGCCTGGGCGGAGCCGCCCGCGATATGCTCACGGGAGACCAGCACCGGCGCCGCCTTGACTGAGCTGGTGGTGAAAACCGCGGCAGCAGCGGCGGGAACCTCGGAGTATATAAGGGCCAGATCCTTGCGCCCCGGTTTTTTTATTGCCGCTTCAACGGCAGAAAATTGAAACCCTTTGATGTCCATATAAAAACCTCATCGCTATCTGGTCAGCAAGTGAACAAGTTAATTACTTTCCGCAGCATTTCTTGTACTTCTTGCCGCTTCCGCACGGACAGGCATCGTTGCGGCCGGCCACCTTCTGGCTTTTGGCAGGTTCATGGGGATGATCATCACCGCCCCCCAGATTGAAGACCAGTTTTTTGCTTTGCATTTCCTCTTCGATTTCTTCTATTTCTTCACCTTCGTGATTGATCTGCACCCAATAAATGCGTTCGACAACCTCTTCACGGATACGGACCATCAGTTCCATGAACAGGTTGTAGGCCTCTTTTTTGTACTCCTGCTTGGGGTCTTTCTGACCATAACCCCGCAGGCCGATCCCCTCTTTCAGGTGGTCGATGTTGAGGAGGTGGTCTTTCCAGTGGGTATCAATGGCCTGCAGCATCATTACCTTGATGAGGTGGTCGATAAGCTCGTCACCCATCTCCTCCACCCGTCCATTGAAGATGGCATGGGCCTGCTCGCGGAGGGTGTCGTGAAAGTTGGCGGGTGTCAGGCGACTGACCATCTCCTGCGGCAGATCGAGCTGGAGATTGAAGCATTTATAAACAGTGTCGCTTATCCCCTGCCAGTCCCACTCGTGCGGTGAGACCTTGTCAATGGCGTAGGCAGCGACGATATCTTCGATCGTATCATCCAGCAGTTCCAGGAAGCTCTCGCGAATATCCTGACCGCCCAGGATCTCGCGGCGCTGGCTGTAAATAACTTCGCGCTGCTTGTTCATGACATCGTCGTATTCGATGAGATGCTTGCGGATGTCAAAGTTATGCGCCTCGACTTTTTTCTGGGCATTTTCGATCGACTTGGTAATCATGCCGTGAGTTATGGCCTCACCCTCCTCAATTTTGAGCAGGTCCATGATCTTGGCGACCCGCTCCGATCCGAAAATGCGCAGCAGGTCGTCTTCCAGCGACAGGTAGAATTTTGATGACCCCGGGTCGCCCTGACGGCCGGAACGGCCGCGCAGCTGGTTGTCGATACGGCGTGATTCGTGCCGTTCCGTCCCGAGGATGTGAAGGCCTCCCAGCCTGATTACCTCTTCATGTTCGGCAAGACATTCGGCTTTATATTTTGCAACCACGGCTTCATATTCCTCGTCGGTAGCCTCCGGGTTGGCCCGCCGCCACTGTTTGGCCAGGGCATCGGGATTGCCCCCCAGCACGATGTCGGTGCCGCGGCCGGCCATGTTGGTGGCGATCATGATGGCGCCCTTGCGGCCCGCCTGGGATACGATCTCGGCTTCACGTTCATGCTGTTTGGCATTGAGCACGTTGTGCGGCACGCCCTGGCGTTTCAGCAGTTCGGACAGCACTTCCGACTTTTCAATCGAGATGGTCCCGACAAGACAGGGTTGACCGGCGGCATAATGTTCCTTGATATCCTCAATCACCGCCTTGAATTTCTCCTTTTCCGTCTTGTAGATAACATCGGGAAAATCGGGACGTACGAGCGGCCGGTTGGTCGGGATAACGCAGACATCAAGCTTGTAGATCTTGTGAAATTCCTCCGCTTCGGTATCGGCGGTGCCGGTCATGCCGGACAGCTTGCTGTACATGCGGAAATAGTTCTGAAAGGTTATCGTCGCGAGGGTCTGGTTCTCGTTTTCGATTTTGACCCCTTCCTTTGCCTCTATCGCCTGGTGCAGACCATCGGACCAGCGGCGGCCGGGCATGAGACGTCCGGTAAACTCGTCAACAATCAGGACTTCGCCATCTTTCACGACATAATCCACATCAAGCTTGTACATCGCGTGGGCGCGCAGGGCCTGGTTGACGTGATGAAGGATTTCAATGTTGCGGGGATCATACAGATTGTCTATTTTTAACAGTTTCTCGACCTTCAGGACGCCCTGTTCGGTCAAAGCCGCACTTTTGGCCTTTTCGTCAATGGTAAAATCACCGGTGTATTGCTTGCGTTTGCCGGAAAGTGTATTTGCCTCGACTTCGAGTACTTCACCCTTTTCCAGTTTTGGAATGATGGCATTGATAATGTAATACTTGTCGGTGGAATCTTCGGTGGGGCCGGAAATAATCAGCGGCGTCCGGGCTTCGTCGATCAGAATCGAGTCAACCTCATCAACGATGGCGTAGTTGAAGCCGCGCTGAACATAGTCTTCCAGGCTGAACTTCATATTATCCCGCAGATAATCGAAGCCGAACTCGTTGTTCGTTCCATACGTAATATCCGCGGCGTAGTTGATGCGTCGCTGGTCGTCTTCAATGCCGTGAACGATGATGCCCACGGTCAACCCGAGGAAATTATACAAACGCCCCATCCATTCGGAGTCACGTTTTGCCAGATAATCGTTGACGGTTACGACGTGAACACCCTTGCCGGAAATCGCATTAAGGTAGGCGGGGAGGGTGGCAACCAGCGTTTTTCCCTCGCCGGTTTTCATCTCGGCGATTTTCCCCGAATGCAGTACCATGCCCCCTATCAGCTGGACATCAAAATGGCGCATGCCGAGTACCCGCTTGCTTGCTTCACGGCAGACGGCAAATGCCTCCGGGAGTAATGAATCCAGGGACTCTCCACCCGCGTGCCGCTCCTTGAATTCTCCGGTTTTAAGTTTCAGCTGCTCGTCGGAAAGGGTGGAGACTGAAGCTTCGAGGGCATTTATCCTTTCAACGATCGGCCACATTTTTTTAAGTTCACGTTCGTTCTTGCTGCCGATAAACTTCTTGATAAGAGAACTGAACATATCTTGATTATCTCCCGAAGGTTAAATATTTGACAAAATAGCCTCGTATGGTAGCATAAGACACGATGCTGCTCAATAAAAAAGGTCGAGCGGAACAATGGGAGTGATAGTATGTTTGCCCCGGTCGGGCCTCCTGCAGAAAGTTTTCCTGTTTCCGTGCAGTTCCCGGTAACGGTCAGTTGTACCAGTCAATCGATATTTTTATTTCCGATACCCGCATGGCAAGGACTTAAAGCAAAGTGTTGATCAGCCTCGTTTCGATTCATCCCGCCCCTTCCCCGCAATCAATTCCCCTGGCGACCTCCTTTCTCAAGGCGTACGCACTCAAGAATGCCGTGTCGATTGACCTGGTTGATTTTTTTCTCGGAGAGGATGCGGCAGCCTGCGCTGCGAAGCTTGCCGGGTCCCGTCCTGTTGCGGTCGGGTTCTCGATGTACGTCTGGAACCGTGATCTCAGTTGTGACATTGCCGACGAACTGCGGCGCAGATATCCGGCTGCCAAGCTCTTTTGCGGTGGACCAGAAGTCACCGCCGATCCCGGATCGGTTCTGAATATGGGGGTCTTTGACTTCGTAATTGTCGGCGAAGGAGAAGTCCCATTTTTGTCATTGTGCCAAACCATTGCAGATGGTGGAGATTATTCGGAAATACCGGGCGTTCTGCTGCCCGGCGCCGCCCTGCTCCCGCCACCGCCGCCTGTCGGTGACCTCGATATGATCCCGTCACCATATCTGACGGGGGTGGTCGATACTCATGCCGGTTCCGGCATACTCTGGCAAATATCGCGAGGCTGCAGCTTCACCTGTGATTTCTGTTTCGATTCGCGTGGAATCCACGGGGTCCGGCATTTTTCGCTTGAAAGAGTGGAATCCGAATTGCGGCATTTCGCCGCCACCGGCGTGTCACAGATCTTTGTGCTTGATTCGACCTTCAATATTGACCGGAAGCGTGCAAAAAAAATCCTGGAGATGATCAAAAAGATCGCGCCGGACATTCACTTTCATTTTGAAGTTCGCCATGAATTCATTGATCGTGAAATGGCAAAGCTCTTTGCCCGGATTACCTGTTCGCTGCAAATCGGACTGCAGAGTGCGGATCGGGATGTTCTAAGAGTTGTCGGGAGGTCATTTGACAGGGCCGATTTCAGTGCCAGGGTCGGGCTGCTGAATGAGAGCGGTGCGGTTTTCGGTTTTGACCTGATTTATGGACTGCCGGGGGATACTCTGGCCGGATTTCGCCGTACCCTTGACTACGCGCTGTCGCTCTACCCGAATCACCTCGATATCTTTCCGCTTGCCGTTCTGCCGGGAACCAGACTGGCCTCACGAGGGGCGGCACTGAATATGCGCTGGGACAGCAAGCCCCCCTACATTCTCGAAGCGACCGACAGTTTCAGTGCTGCCGACATGGCTGCGGCTGCCGATCTGGCTACCGCATGTGACGTTTTTTATACACGCGGAAAAGCGGTCGCGTGGTTTAATGCCGTTGCAGCCGTTCTTGGTCTGAAACCTTCCGAAGTATTGCAGAAGTTCAGCGGCTGGCTGATTGAGCGGAGGGGCCGTGGTACGAAAGAGTCCGACCTTGGTGATGAAGATATTCAGGAAATGCAGCAGCTCTTTCTGAAGCAGCTGTTCGGCAACAACAAAGTGAAGCGGTTTCTGCCTCTTGTGCTTGATCTGGTAAATTATCACAACCAGTATGCCGCAGTGCTGCTTGCCCCCCCGCCGGAAGCGCCCGCTGATTCCCGGACAGCTGTCAACAGCGATACACGCTTCAGACTTGCTCCATCGGCCCGGATTGTTCATTTTGCATACGAAATTGAAGAACTTCTTGAGTGCGGGGAGCCGCATATCCCCTGGATGTACGAACACCTCACACCATCCGGTTGTCAGGCGGTTATCTACCTCAATGACGGTAATGTCTGCACCGAATCGCTGGCCGCACCATACATTTCCCTGCTGGAGCAGATTCGTGATGGAAACGGCCTGAAATTTCCGTCCGGAAGCGGACTCACCACCGCGGAATCGGATGAATTTCTTCTCTTTGCCCTGCAGGAAGGAATAGTTGTGTCCAGTTGATACTTTTGGCATGAATGAATGGCTGCCGTCTTCAGGCCGATGTATCGAAAGAGGTTGCATTTTGGGAAATGTTTTAGTATATCTCTCCTTTCCTTAGCACACGAATTATTACTCTGTCTCCATTTCGAAAGGTGTTTGATAGCCATGCAAGATAAGATTAAAATTTTTTCCGGCAACTCAAATCCAGATCTGGCACAGAAAATATGCGTCAGCCTCGGTGTTCCGCTTGGTGCTGCCAGAGTGCGTCGATTTTCCGACGGCGAAGTCATGGTTGAGATCGGCGAAAATGTCCGCGGCCGCGATGTATATGTTGTCCAGTCAACCTGTGCGCCGACCAATGACAACCTGATGGAACTGCTGGTTATCACCGACGCCCTGAAACGGGCTTCGGCAGCAACAATTACCGCAGTGATCCCCTATTACGGTTACGCCCGCCAGGACCGCAAGGCTGCGCCGCGTACTCCGATCACCGCCAAGTTGGTTGCGGATCTTATCACAACCGCAGGCGTCAACAGAGTTGTCACTATTGACCTGCATGCCGGACAGATCCAGGGCTTTTTCAATATCCCGGTCGACAATCTTTACGCTGCGCCGGTTATTCTGAATTATCTCAAGGACCGTTTCAGCGGCGAACAGGTGGTCATGGTTTCTCCCGACGCCGGGGGTACCGAGAGAGCCCGTGCATTTGCGAAGCGCCTGGAATATTCACTTGCCGTTATCGACAAGCGCCGTACCGGCCCCAATGTGGCCGAAGTAATGCACCTGATCGGCGATGTTCGCGACAAGATCGCCATTATCCTCGATGATATGATCGATACCGCCGGAACCCTGACCCAGGCGGCCAAGGCCCTCAAGGCAAACGGTGCCAAAGCCATCTATGCCTGCGCCACACATGGGGTGCTGTCAGGTCCCGCAATCGAACGCATCAACTCTTCGGACATTGAAGAGGTTGTGCTGACCGACACGATACCCGGCGGTACCGGTGACAATGTTACGTCCAAAATCAGGATGCTTTCCGTGGCAGACCTGCTGGCCGAAGCAATCAGGCGTATTCATGAGGATGAATCGGTAAGTTCTCTGTTTGTATAGAACCAAATATATTGAATAGGGCGGGGTCGACCCGTCACTACACGTGGAGGAACGTATGCAACAGAAACAAATGACTATTGAACTGCGCACCAAGACCGGTACCGGCGTAAGCCGAAGACTTCGCAACGCTGATATGGTACCGGGTGTTGTTTACGGCAAGGGCCTTGACCCGGTGACGGTCAGCATCAAGAGCCGCGATCTGCAGGAAGCAATTTCCGGTGCGGGTGGGCAGAACAATCTGATCACCTTGATCGGCGGTGGCAGCCTGGACCAGAATATTGCAATTGTTGCCGATATTCAGCGTGATCCGATCAAGAGGACCTTCAAGCACGTCGATCTTCATCGCATCAATCCGAACGAAAAACTCCGGATCACCGTTCCTGTTGTTTTGACCGGCACGGCAATCGGCGTTAAAGAGGGCGGACTGCTCGATCTGGCACACCATGAATTGCACATAGAATGCCTGCCGGGAAACATTCCCGACAGCATTATGATTGATGTCACGGATCTCAAGATAGCCCACTCGATTCATGTCAACGAGATTCCGCTTCCTGAAGGTATCGTTGTCCTTGACCAGGCCAAGATTCCCGTTGTCAGCGTTCTTGGCAGAGCCAGGGAAGAAGAATCTCCGGCCGCCGCATAAGCAGTTCCATAATTTAATTGAGTATGAGTACCTATATAGTTGCGGGGCTGGGTAATCCCGGCCCCACTTATCAATGGACCCGCCATAATGCGGGTTTTCTTTTTTTGGATCGTCTTGCGCATCTGGAAAATATTTCCATTTCCAAAAAGTCTTTTGCAGGGCTTGCCGGAGAATGGAATTATGCCGGACATCGCCTGATACTGCTCAAACCGCAGACATTCATGAATCTCTCCGGGAACTCCGTCATGCAGGCGCTCCAGTTCCATAAAGTGCCGTTATCAAATCTGATAGTTATCCATGACGAACTGGACCTTCCGTTTGGGGCGGTTCGCTTCAAAAACGGCGGTGGGCATGGCGGCCACAACGGGTTGCGCTCGATTATGGAAAACCTTGGCAAGGGCGACTTTATCCGGCTTCGCATAGGCATCGGAAAATCGCCACACGGAGACACCACCGGTCATGTTCTTGGCAGGATCCCTCCCGAACAGATGGAAGTGCTCTCCCGGGTCCTTGACGGCGGTATGGAAATGCTTGAAGTAATGCTTAAAGAAGGGCTTCCCAAGGCAATGAGTCTCTTCAATAATAAGAACTTTCTGGAAGGATAGAAATTATGGGATTTAACTGCGGAATTGTCGGACTGCCGAATGTCGGCAAATCTACCATCTTTAATGCTCTGACCTCGGCCGGTGCCGAATCTGCAAATTATCCATTCTGCACAATTGAACCGAATGTCGGTATTGTCCAGGTACCCGACCCCCGAATGGACCAATTGTCCGCAATCGTCAATCCCCAAAAAATACAACCGACGACTATTGAATTTGTCGACATCGCCGGCCTTGTCAAGGGAGCGAGCCAGGGAGAAGGTCTCGGGAACCAGTTTCTGGGGCACATCCGGAGTGTTGATGCGATTGTTCATGTCGTGCGCTGTTTCGATGACGACAATGTTGTCCACGTAAGCGGGCGTGTCTCACCTGCCGATGACATTGAAGTCATAAATACCGAACTAGCTCTGGCCGACCTTGACACGATCGAAAAGAAAATGCAGCGTGCGGAAAAAATGGCGCGCAGCGGCGACAAGAAGGCAAAGGACGAGTCCGATTTTTATATCCGGGTCAGAGCCCTTCTCGAACAGGTTAAAAAGCTTCAAGGGGTAGCCCAGAACGAAGACGAAAGAATCTGGATGCGTGACCTGCATCTCCTGACCGACAAGCCGGTACTTTATGTTGCCAACGTGGCGGAAAACGACCTGGAAGGCGCTCACCCCAACGTCGCCAAGGTCCGGGAAATAGCTGCCTCCGAAGGAGCCGGCGTTGTAGTTATCTGCGGCAAGCTTGAGGCGGAGATCGCCGAGCTTGATGGCCCGGAAAAAAAGGGCTTTCTTGATGATATGGGTCTGGAGGAAGCGGGCCTTGATCGTCTTATCCGAAACGGTTATGCTTTGTTGGGCCTCATCACGTATTTTACAGCCGGAGTCAAGGAGGTCCGCGCCTGGACGATCGTTAATGGCACCAAGGCGCCACAGGCCGCGGGCGTTATTCACACCGATTTTGAAAAAGGGTTTATCCGGGCCGAAGTAATCGGATTCAACGATTACATAGCCTGTAATGGCGAAGCCGGCGCCAAGGAAAAGGGGTTGATGCGCCTCGAAGGAAAAGAGTATGTCGTCAAGGACGGGGACGTCATGCATTTCCGGTTTAACGTATAAATTCTCTCAACCGCGACTGAAACAACAAAACCCCGGCCCAACCGGGGTTTTGTTTTGTGCAATTCCTTCCCGAGCCATCCGGCGAACCTCTTCGCGCTTGACCAATCAAGCTATTTGCGCTAGCTTCCCCCTGAAATATTCGCGCGAGGGTAGTTTGTATGCGAGTCATATCAGGAACCTGTCGCGGCAAAAAATTGTCAGCGCCTCCCGGCGTAACCACCAGGCCGACATCGGACCGGGTTAAAGAAGCTCTTTTCAGTATTCTGGCGAGCCGCATTGATTTTGCAAATATCCGTGTGCTCGACATCTGTGCGGGCACCGGCAGCCTGGGTATTGAAGCGCTTAGTCGGGGAGCGGGATCGTGTTGTTTTATTGAATATGATCCATCGTTAAAAACAATAATCGATAAAAATTTGCTGGTTACACACTTTCAGGACCGATCTGAAATTCTGATCATGGATGCGGTAAAGGCGCTGCGTGTTATTGCAGATCGTGGTCAACGTTATGATCTTGCTTTCCTTGATCCACCGTATACTTCGGAATTGTATGCTGGTGTACTCGGAGCGCTCGGCTCATCCGGATTATTGACACGTGATTTTATCCTGGTGGCCGAGTGTTCCGCACGAAATCCGTTACTGGAGTCTTATGGGCACTTGAAGAGGTTTGACCGGCGTATATATGGAGAAACCGCTCTCGAACTGTTTAAGGAGGATTAATGAAAAAAATTGCTGTTTACCCCGGCTCATTTGATCCGATAACGTATGGTCATCTTGATATAATCAGGCGCGGCCTGACGATTTTTGATGAAATAATAGTTGCCGTAGCCAGAAACTCGCAGAAAAACGCACTGTTCACAACCGATGAGCGGGTTGAGTTGATTCAGGACGTCGTTAAAGGGGAAGGACGGGTCACGGTTGACACTTTCAGCGGACTTCTGATAGATTACGTCTCCTCACGCGGGGCTCACGTCATAATCCGTGGCCTCCGCGCAATTTCCGACTTTGAGTATGAATTTCAGATAGCTCAGATGAACAGCAGTATTGGCCGGGAGATTGAGACGCTGTTCATGATGACATCACTGCAGTACGGCTATCTATCCTCCTCGATCGTCAAGGAGGTATGTTCGCTTAACGGCAATATTGACAAATTTGTCCCACCCGAAGTGAAAACCGC
>DATNCC010000061.1:0-2160 GCA_035571735.1 Dongiaceae bacterium
AATCCCGGCTTCGATCATGGAATTGCCACTGATCCTCAGGAAGAAGCAGTCCGCTCCCTTGACTGCCATATGATCAACGGAAAAATATCCCTGAATATCTTCAATGGCCGTGGAGAGTTGACCGGCACGGACAGTACCGACAATCGGCAGGGAGGTTGAACGGCTGTTCGGTGTCGTCAGCGTGATCCCCCGGCTCATGTTGCCCCGCTTGATATACCCCTTACGCGCCAACGCATCGAGATGCTTCATAACCGGCAACGTGCCGGATACTTTCAGGTGCCCGGCTATTTCCCGCTGGCTGGGAGGATAGCCGTTACTATCAGCAAAAGTGGTGACGAACTGCAGCACCTGTCGTTGGCGCTGGGTAAGCTCATTTGCCGGTCCTGGTGCGTAGGTAGTCATATGACTACCATAATGGATTCGCCCGGACCTGTCAAGAGATCAGTTTGTTATTCAAAGAAAAACGGCGACCTCGATATTTCAGAGAGTCGCCGTTTGACTGGCAGCATATGTATCTGCAGGAATTATTTCTTCTTGGCTGGAGCCTTTGTTGCTTTTGCAGGAGCGTCGATTTTTCGTCCTGTCAAGGCTGTCGAAGGATTTGCGCGGAGGCGTAGCCCTGCTACGCCGCACAAGCGAACCCGAAGACTTACGCCGACAGGTCGGAAAAGCGGCGCTCCCCCTTTAGTTGTGCGCCAGCTTCTGGGCCTCTTTCGCATTCGCCTGAAACAGGTTCGCCACCTCGAACACCAGGTTCAATGTCCCCTGATAGCCGACCCACATCTTCTGGTGGGCGCCCAGCCTGTCGAACACCGGGAGGCCGGTCCGGAGATGGGCACCGATCTTCAGCCTTCCGGCTGCCTGGCGGCCGTTCGAGTTCGCCACCAACAGGTCGGCCCCGGCGGCAGCAGTTTCAAGATCCTCCAGATCGCCGACAAAGACGTTCCCGCAGGGCAGCCCGTCCAGACCCTTGGTGCGCGTGGCGGCAATGGCGGCCTGGACCTCGCACCCCATGGAAGCCAGAAAACCGGTCATACCCTTCAGGTGATCAGCTTCGAGCGCCAGCGCGACCTTCTTCAGGCCGAACTGATAATGGCTGTCTACCATGGCATCCATGAGGCGGCTTCTCCAGGATCGGAATTTCGGCGGCACCGGGACACCTGAGATCGCTGACAGGGTCTCCATGAAAAGGTCAACCTCGGAAATTCCGGTGATGCTGGTAAAACCGTAGGCCGGAATCCCGAACTTCTCACTGAGCAGTACTGCAGCATCGGCCAGCGAATCTCCGACGTAGAGGGTGGCGACGCTCCGCCCGGCAAGCCTTATCCGCTCTACCGGAATGCCGCCGACAGAGAGTGCCGAGACGGTCTCATCGATATGCCCGTCCAGGGCGCAGGAGATGTCCGGAATCACGACCGGATCGAGTCCGAAAGCCTCGCAGATCTCCTTCAGTTTCTCCACTTCGGCCGGAGTCAACTGACAGCCGGGGAGCAGGTTGACCTGCCTATGAACCGGCTCTCCCCCTTCCGGCAGGGTCGCGCAGATCGCCTTGACTGCCGCGGCATATCCCTCCTGCATCGAACCGCAGTAATCCGGGGTGGATGCCCAGACGACGGGTATCTGCTCATACTGGGGATTTTCCTGGCGAAAGTGTACGATGGCGCTATGCACATCGTCCCCCATCGTCTCGGTCAGACCGGAGGTCATGACCCCGACCACTCCCGGCTGAAACTTCTCCATCACGCGGCCGAGCCCTTTCTTCAGGTTCTCCCAGCCGCCGAAAATGGCCGTATCCTCACTCATGCTGGTCGAGTTGAGCGCTATCGACTCCTTGAAATGGCGCGACAGCTGGAGCCGGATAAAGGTGGAACAGCCCTGTGCCCCGTGCAGCAGTCCGAGCATCCGGTCTATTCCGAGGTAGGCAAGCGTCGCCCCGAGTGCCGGAGAGTTTTTCTGAGGGTTTACCGTGGCGTTTTTCACCGGTACCTTTATTCTGGACTCCCGCATATCCTCCGCTTCCAGCCGTTCGGCATGGCCGGCTGCATAGGCAAGATCTTCCGCCAGCTCTTCCGGATTCTTCTCCCAGGGAGCCTTGGCATTCAGAGTGGGCCAGATCGGATTGTTCACGGTCAGGTCAAGCTGCCGGGAAAAGGTCACCAT
>DATNCC010000062.1:0-9192 GCA_035571735.1 Dongiaceae bacterium
AGCGGGATGTCGTCACGCCGCTGCCTGAGCGGCGGCAGGTGGATCGGGATGACGGAAAGGCGGTAGTAGAGGTCCTCGCGGAAGACTCCGTCGGCTATGGCTTTTTCGATGTCCAGGTTGGTGGCGGCCACTACCCGCACATCCAGCCGCTGTTCCTTCGTTCCTCCGACCGGCACGACCACGCGTTCCTGCAGTGCCCGGAGCAGTTTGGGCTGCAGCTCCAGCGGCAATTCACCCACCTCGTCCAGAAAGAGCGTGCCGCCGTCAGCCAGCTGGAATTTGCCGGTCTTGTCCTTGATGGCGCCGGTAAAGGCGCCCTTGACATGGCCGAACAACTCACTCTCCAGCAGATCGCGTGGTATGGCGGCGCAGTTGATGGCCATGAACGGACCGTTTTTGCGGCCGCTGCGGGCATGAATCGAACGGGCCACCAGCTCCTTGCCGGTACCCGATTCTCCGGTGATCAGAACCGACGCCTCGGTGTCAGCCACCTTGGCTACAACCTGGAAGACTTTTTCCATGGCTGCCGACGAGCCGACCATGCTGCGGAACTCGGTCCGGTCCTCCAGTTCGCATTTCAGACGCAGGTTTTCCTGCGCCAGGCCGCTGAACTGCAGCGCCTTGGCTACGGTAAGACGCAGTTCGTCCCGGTTAAAGGGCTTGGTGATGTAGTCGTAGGCCCCGGCCTTCATGGTCTCGACGGCGATATCCACCGTGCCGAACGCGGTGATCATGATCACCGGCGTCTCGTGAGAGCGCTCCTTGACGGCCTTCAGAACCTGCAAGCCGTCCATGCCGGGCATCTTCATGTCGGTGATTACCAGTGCGGGAGAGACCTCGTCAAACAGGGCCAGCCCCTCTTCTCCGGATGCGGCGGCGGCAACGGCATAACCTGCCTCCTGGAGATTGTATTCCAGCACCCGCCTGAGCGAGGCGTCATCGTCGATAACAAGTATTTTCGACTTCATTTTCAACCTTCCTCGCTCGCCGGCAGCAGCACAACGACTGTTGTACCGCTCCCTTGCAGGCTTTCTATAGTCAGAATGCCGTCATGCGCCTCAATGATCTTCCTGGTTATGGCCAGTCCCAGGCCGGTTCCGTCAGCTTTTGTCGTATAAAACGGTTCGAAAACATGTTCCAGATCGCCGGCGGCAATCCCGCTGCCCGTGTCCTGGAACCGGATTTCATATCCTGTTTCAACCTGGTGCGTGGTGATGGTAACACTGCCGCCACCAGGTGTGGCCTGCAGGGCATTGATGACGATATTGAGGAAGGCCTGGCGCAGTTTCTCGCCATCCGCGGAGACCGTTGCCTCTGCCGGTACATTGTTAATTGTCAGCGCAACGCCTCTTTGTCTGGCATCGCCGGCGACCAGCGTTGCAATGGTTGCCAATTCGTCCCGCAGAGAGCATTTTTTCCTTTCACCCGGGTGCGGCCGGGCAATACGCAGAAAGTCTTCGACGACATGATTGAGCCGTTCGGTCTCCTTGATCTGGATCTCTATGAATTCATATTTCGGGTCACCAGGCCGGTAGTCGTCACGCAGGATCTCGGCCGTACCGCGAATGGAACCCAGGGGATTCCTGATCTCATGTGCCAGTACCGCCGCCATTTCTCCGAGGGTAGAGAGCTTTTCCGCCCGACGCAGCTGTTCCTCGATGGCAATAATCTGTTCAGACTGGAGTTGCAGGGTTTCGTATGAACTTTTCAGCCCCTCGGCAGTTCTCTGGAGTTCCAGGCTCCGTTCCCGTTCCCGTTGGGCCAGCAGCCCGGTTACTCCACCGACGATGTTGTACATCAGGATCTCAAGATATTTCTCCATCTCCATGGTCAGATGACCGCCCCACTGGAACAGTATGTGCGGGGCATAGACCACGCTGACCACCAGTGAACATGCCAGACCGCCCCGGAACCCGAACCAGAGCGCCGCCAGAATGATGGGAAGGTAGTAGAGCCGCTGGAAGATGTCGTGCAGATAGTGAAGATGCAGCGGAGTCAGGTAGTGCAGCAGGCTGATGCCAAGGATGGAAAGGCCCAGCAGGCCGATGCGGAAGACGGACGGTTTCATGGTCCCCATGTATAGCGCAGAATCTAACTAGTTTCCATCCGGAAAATCCGGATGAGAAACTAATTATTCACAACCACGCCGTCCTTGAGATGGATCGTGCGGTCTGAATAGGCCCCGTTCTCCGGATTGTGGGTGACCATGACCACGGTCTGGCCGGCATCGTTCAGCTCACGAAACAGGGCCATGACCTCTTCGCTGGTCTTTGAATCCAGGTTGCCGGTGGGCTCGTCCGCCAGCAGGATGTGAGGATCGTTGACGATGGCCCGCGCGATGGCAACCCGTTCCTGTTCCCCCCCGGAGAGCTGATTGGGCAGCCGATCGAGCTTGTTGCCGAGTCCGACCCGCTCAAGGGCCTGGCGTGCGACACTCTTTTTGGCCGTCGTACTCATCTTGACGATGGCCAGCGGCAACATGACATTTTCGATTGCGGTCAGATACGGGATCAGATGGAATGACTGAAAGACAAATCCCAGATTCTGCGCCCTGAAGTCGGCCAGTTTTTCGCCGGGCAGGTGGTACAGTTGTACGCCGGCCATCTCGACTTCGCCCGTTGTCGGATGGTTTATTCCCCCCAATACCGATAGCAGGGTACTCTTGCCGGAACCGGACTGACCCATGATCGTGATGAATTCACCCGCCTCGATGCTGATATCGACTCCGCGCAGCGCTTCGACCGTATCGTCGCCGCTGGTGTACTGTTTCTTTACGTTTTTTATCTCAATGAGTGCCATGATTTCCTCTTTTATAGTGCCCTTAACGCCTCGGTCGGGTCCATCTTGCTCGCATGCAGCGCCGGATAGAGGCTCGCCAGAACTCCCAGCGTCAATGCGAGCCCGATTGAACCAAAACCCACGGCCCAATCCCAGATCAGATGGGCATTCCTGCTTTCCGCCATAAACGGCAGCGCCAGCCTGGCGCCTCCCATGCCGGCAGCATACCCCAGGAAGCCGGCCAGCAGGCTCACCAGGGCGGCCTCCAGCAGGATGATCCGCATGATGTGACTCTTACGGAAGCCGATGGCCCGGAAGACACCTATCTCGATCGTCCGCTCGTTGACACTCCCCATCATGGTCACGAAGACGATCAGGGAGCCGATGAAGACCACCACGCCGGCCATGGCATAGGAAAAGCGTTTGAACTGATCCAGAGCCTTGAGGCGCCCCTCAACAACCTGCTGAATGGCCGACACCTTGGCGTCGGGCAGCTTTTCGGCAATCTGGGTGACCATATCGCCGATCGGGCACCCGGAGCAGAGGGCCGCCACCTCGGCAAGAGTTATTCTGCCTTCCTTGCCCAGCAATCTCTGGGCCCTGGGCAAGCTGGCGAAGACAAGCGCATCGTCCTGTGAGCCGGTCTGATCAAGTACACCTGCTACCTTGAACGCTTCACCCTTTATCGTGATGCTGTCTCCGGAAGCGGCATTGAGCACCTTGGATGCGTCACTCCCCAGCAACAGCTCGTTGTCGCCTTTTGGAGCATCGCCGAAAATTTTCCACCACTGCTTCATCTTCAGTTCGCTGTCAAAGTTGACCCCAACCAGCAGAACATCATGGGTACCGACCTTGATCCCCCCCAGAACCTTTGGCGCGATGGCCGAGATGTTCTTGTGATTGGTGATCGTCTTGATCTTCGCCAGGTCGCTCTCCAGGATCTCGCGCTGATCGAAGGTCACGCCACCCAGACTTATGCCGCCGTAGTTCATGGCCAGGCCGTTGCTCCGGGGGGTGACAAGGATATTGGCGCCGAACTCGTCCATCTTGCGCTCGATGTCGCTCGACATGGAGCGGGTCAGGGTCACCAGGGTGACGATGGTGGCGATGCCGACCATCAGGCCGACCGTCAGAAAGGCCATTTTGGCCTTGCGGCGCTTCAGATTATTGATGGCAATGGTGTGGAGTTTCATCAGAAGTACTTCGCTCCGTCCTTCAGGTCACTCGCCTTGATCGAAACGGTGCCGCCGCTCGACTCGTGCGGCAGATAGCCGGGATTGCAGCCGCCCGAGGCATTGGGACCCAGGCGGTTGATGGCGAACTTCTGGTTGCAGTTCTTGCAGTTCATCTTGTCCCCCTGCTGCTCATATCCCTTTTTGGATTTATAGCAGGCATCACAGGCATCGAAGGCGGTTCGTATGCTGCCGTCCGCAGCCTTCACCGCGAAGAATGTGATTTCCTTGCCGCCATTTTCGAATTTGTAGAAACGGGCCTTGCCGTCGGCCAGCTTTGCGGCCGACAGTGTGATTGTGCCGTTGTTTTCCTTCACTTTCTCATACTTGCCGAACGAGAACGCAAACACGCTGGCTGCGCCGACCAACAGCGCCACCATAAGAACACCTGCCAATACCGCCTGTTTTGTACGATTTGCAACCATTCCCCTCTCCTTGTCAGATCTGTTTTCCGGAACCACAACCGCCCCCTTTACCACCACAACAGCCGGAAGACGAGGACACTTTTTTTCCTATATCCCTGCCGGTGATCTGTTTGAATTGCTCCGGCGTAAGTATTCGGTATATACCACTGGCGAAGCCGGTGCCGCTGACCTTCTCAGCGAGCATTTCAGGCTTGACCGTCTTAGTGTCATAGCCGATGACAACCCATCCTCCTTCAACATCCACCTCTGTGACCGCCACACCCTTAACTCCCTGCAGAGCTTCCGTAATCTTGCTTGAACAGCTGCCGCACGTCATGCCGGTTGTCCTCAGCACTGCAACCGAATCCGCTGTCGCCCCGACCCTGACATAGAATGCAAGCAGGGTCAGAAGAGTAACCGCAACAACTACAATCGAGATGTTTATAACTCTAGTTTTCATACTGGCTACTTTACCTGGTACCAGAATTTGGCCTGGCGGATCTTGCCGTCTTTGAGTTTGAACTTGCACATGACGCCATAATTACCTTTTTTGGCAAGTTCGAAGTCAGCACCGAAATGTCCCTGCATTCCCATCAATTCCTTCGTTTGCGTGCTTTTATCCGGATTCTGTACCTTAATAGTCACATCCCCTTCGGTCAGCGCCGTACCGCTTTTGACATCCTTGAACGACACCGAGATATGGTGAGTTTCCTTTACCCCCTTGGGCATTTCCATACCCATCCCTTTCATGGCATCGGCCATGGTCTGAATGTTGAAGGTGGCCTTGACACCGTCAATGACTTCTTCGTGTGCGGAAGCAGTTTTATGCTCCATCGCATGGCCGCCATGATCATGGTCCATGGCACAAACTACAAGCGGGAACGAGAGGGCAAGAACGGCTGTTGTCACAATGATCAATTTTTTCATCGGTACAAATCTCCTTTGTGGTGAAAATACGGAACGACCATGTCAAGCAGATGTTATGCCAATATATAACCATTTGATATGATTGACTTGTCATATTTAACAGGAGAGCTGTTGTGGACTATTCTACGGTGATGGGAGGATATTCTTCAACGTCAGCGTTTGATCCGATGCTCCAGTTCCAGATCCAGCTGTTTCAGCCGTTCAAGACTTTGGCGCAGCTCCCGGTTATCGCGGCTCAACGAAAGGTTGAGCTCTTTCAGGGTCTTTAATTCCCGCTGCCGATTACGAAGGGTTCTGACCTCTGCCAGATGTGCAAGCAGCGGAGCGGATTGTCTGGCCCAGATGCTTTCTGGATATTCACCTGCAAGCCGCTCCAGCAATAGCTGTGAATGTTGAAACCCTTTACTCCCGTCATCTTTCAGACTCAGCAGCGCCAGCCGAAAAAGCGCTTCGTCGGTTACGCCGGCAACCGGTGCCCCATTGACAACCTTTTCCAGCAGGTCGCGCGCCTGCGGCTCTCTCCCCGCCCGGAGCTGGTCAAGCGCCTCATTCAGACTGCGCTTCTGCTCGGAGAGTGCCGGAAAACCGGGCAAGTTTCTTTTTATTGATGCACATCCTGAACTCATCATCACCAGGAGAAGGAGCACTATGAGGACAAACCGTTCAGGCTTCATAGAGTCCCGCCTCCCGAACAATGATGTAATTGCTGCCGGATGCCCCTTTGACACGATCCTTGACTCCAGCCGCAGCAGTAGCGATTTCGGCAGCCGTGGCATAATCTCCCTGATGACATGCCAGTGCAGCGATGGAGATCGAAACGAGAGGAAACCTTCTCGGCACACCGTACCTGTCGACCCCGTTAATGGCACCTGCAGCACGGTCCTCATCCGAGTAGTACGCCGGAATCATGGCGTCGAATTCGCCGATGACCCCCCGGCAGGTCTCATCAGCTTTGTCGGCACTGACGATGGCGACAAAATCGTCGCCGCCGATGTGCCCCACAAAGGCATCCGGGTCATCCAGCCGTATGACGACATCGTGAATCAACCGGGCGGTCTCCTTGAGCAGTTCACTGGCTTTGATGTATCCGTAGCGATCATTATAGGACTTGAAATTGTCGATATCCATGTAGCACATGACAAAAGGGGCATGTTCCCGCAGGCGGCGGTTCAGTGAACGCTCGATGGCAATATTGCCCGGCAGGCGCGTCAGGGGACTGGCGTCGAGACTGATCTGCTCAAGCTCTTTCAGCCTTTCCGCCATACGCGAAAAGTCTTGCGCCAGGGTACCGATCTCATCACCGGGAGGGATGCCGGGGTCATGGGTAAAATCACCGGCAGAGATTCTATGGGTTGCCCTCTGCAGTTTACCGATGGAAGTCGCAAAGGAATATATCATAAGGAAAGCTATCAGGAAGGCGGTAGCGACGCCGCCGATTGCCAGCCCTATCGAGATGACAACGGTTCGCGACTCCTGATCGTCCGACTCTTTCAGTTTGCGTTCCAGAGAACGTTGCTGCTCAGTTCTAAGCTGTTCAATAGCCTTTTCCACCCGCTCGGCAGCCTTCCGCAGCGCTGCATAAGTGACATTCTGGCCGGCAAACAGCTTCTCGGCCACACCGTTATATCCTGCGTACTCAGATACCAGATCAGCAACAGCGGGTTCCTGGTTCAACTGCCGGAGTTGTGCCAGCCCTTCAAGAAATCTGGTCGCGTTTCGTTCGTAAAGCTCCCGGAACTCCGGCTGATGCAGAATTTGATATCTTCCGGCGAGCCGCTCCTGTGCCAGCAGTATCTCATGCAGCGAATTTGTGGTGGTTGCCGCTGCCAGATCATTACGGGCGATCCCCACCTGCATCCGGTGCATTGAGCCCATACTGGCTACTGAATAGATCAAGGCCGCCAGCATGAAAAGGCCGCTGACCACAAAACTTAGGATCATCTTCTGAATAAGGGTCAGTCGGGGAAAACGATTACTAGGCATAACAGATATTCCCGAGAGGTATAAAACTCGTGATAAACCCTCGCAACGAACGAGGGAGATAGGACCGCGGATATTCATATTGATACATATAATACCGGCGATAACGGTAAAAAGCAACTGGAGCGGCAAGAAGCCGCTTCCTCCCGTTATTCATACCACTTGAATCCAAACAACCACTTGATTTTTCAAAAATCACTTGCTATATATTTAGCAGTCAATAGCTTCGAGTGCTAAAGTATATAAAGAGGTGAAGCGTTATGGTAGCTCAATTGCCTGTTGTAGCGGACAGTCTACGACTTTATATGAACGAAGTCCGCAAGTTCCCCCTGCTGAGTGAGGAAGAGGAGCGTCGATACGCAGTTTCTTTTTTTGAAGACAAAAATCTTGCGGCCGCCCACAGCCTGATCACCTCGAATCTAAGGTTCGTAGTGAAGGTCGCTTACGAGTTTAGACACTACGGTCTGAAAATGCTCGACCTCATCCAGGAGGGCAACATAGGGCTTATGATGGCGGTCAGAAAGTTTAATCCATACAAGGGCGTCCGCCTGATTTCATATGCCGTCTGGTGGATTAAAGCCTACATCCAGAATCATATAATATCATCCTGGAGTCTTCTCAAGATAGGGACAACTCAAGCACAGCGAAAGCTGTTTTTCAAGCTTCGCCAGGCCAAAAACGCACTTGTCGGAATGAGTGACGAAGGAGAAGATGTTCTGAGTGCCGCACATTCACTGAATGTCTCGGAGCAGGAATATTCTGAAATGGAACAGCGCATGCGCGGTGACTGCTCTCTCAATGCGGAAATACCGGGCAGCGATGGCGCAACCGCTCTGGAATCCCTTGCTGACGGCCGGCTCAACCAGGAAGAGCTTCTCGTTGATTTCCAGGAAAATCAGAACCTGCAGCAAAAGGTCGCCGAAGTTGTCAGCCGACTTAACGAAAAAGAACGCTACATCATAGAGAGACGGATTACAGCCGAGGAGCCTATGACACTTCAGGAGATCGCAAGCCACTTTTCGATATCCCGTGAGCGAGTTCGACAGATCGAAGAAGGCGCACTGAGGAAAACAAAACAGGCCCTTCTGCCCCTGTTGGCGGCCTGATTCTGTCAATCATCAATATAGGATCATGAAAAGATGTGCTCAAAAAAATGAGCTCATCTTTTTATTTTGCAATTAGTGCTTGACTTCCACGGATATTTTCTATAAATACACAAGTTCCGTTTCGTTCTACCCAGAAAAGTTTTTGGCCCCGTTAGCTCATACTGGTAGAGCAGCTGACTTGTAATCAGCAGGTGATCCGTTCGATTCGGATACGGGGCTCCATATAAAACTTGCAGAACATATGACTTAGTTCCGATCATCCCTGGAGGGATTCCCGAGCGGCCAAAGGGAACAGACTGTAAATCTGTCGTCAGCGACTTCGGAGGTTCGAATCCTCCTCCCTCCACCATACAAATCATCGGAAAACGGTGGTACGCTACGATTCCAGAAGACTCAACGTCGCTAGTACTGGTAAGCAACGACCTCACGTTTTTCAAACATCTTCGTCTGGTAAGTGCGGGAATAGCTCAGTTGGCTAGAGCGTCAGCCTTCCAAGCTGAGGGTCGCGGGTTCGAGTCCCGTTTCCCGCTCCAGTATAATGTGCCCACATAGCTCAGGAGGTAGAGCACTTCCTTGGTAAGGAAGAGGTCTCCGGTTCGAGTCCGGATGTGGGCTCCACTTTAATAATTGATTCAACCACTCTAAGCAACATCTCTAAGCAGCATAATAAAAGCACCTACTCAGGAGGGCCTTTCTCATGGCGAAGGCGAAATTTCTACGTAATAAAACTCATGTAAACATCGGTACGATCGGTCACGTTGACCA
>DATNCC010000063.1:0-12861 GCA_035571735.1 Dongiaceae bacterium
TCGGACACAGGCACCTGGCGGAGCAGGCATATCTTGCCGGCCTGGTACACGACGTCGGCAAACTGCACCTTTTGAAGGCCCTGGAGCGCCTCACGAATGCCGGCCTGGCTCAAGCCGCCCTGGAAAGAGGCCTTCTTCTTGAAATATTCGAGGAAATGCACTTGGAACAGGGATCACTCCTGATGGAACATTGGAACATGCCTCCGATCTACCGTGTTGTAGTGGCCAGACATCATCAGGAGCCGGCGGGCAATGAACCGAGCCCGGAAAATATGGTGCTTGCTATCGTTCGTCTGGTTAACATCATCACCCGTAAACGAGGTCTGTCCATCAGCACCGAAAGCGCCGACATTCCGATACTCGAACTTCCTGAAGCACAATTGTTGAAAATAACGGACGCACAATTGATGGAGCTGTGTGGTTTACTGGATAAATCCAAGGAATTCAGCTTTTGATGCCGATGTCATCACCTGACGCAACCGGCACTCTCTATCGAAAGGCCAATTTCCTGGCACTGTTTACCATCTTCTACAACCTTGTCGAGGGTCTCGTTTCTACCTGGCTGGGGGCGGAAGATGAAACGCTGGCCCTGTTCGGCTTTGGCGTGGACTCGTTTATCGAGGTGATCGCCGCGATAGGCATCTGGCACATGTTGCGAAGAATCGGGGCCAACCGTGGCGAGACAAGGGACGAGTTCGAACAACGGTCGTTGAGGATCACCGGTGGAGCATTTTATCTGCTGTCAGCCGGCCTGGTACTATCCGCACTATTGAGTATCTATCAGCAGCATAAACCGGAAACCACCCTCTGGGGCGTCATCATCTCGCTTACATCCATCTCCTTCATGTGGTACCTGATCCATCAGAAGACAAAAGTAGGCAATGCTCTTGATTCACAGGCGATCCTGGCCGATGCCGCCTGTTCCAGGGCCTGTGTTTACCTGTCGGTGGTGTTGATGGCTTCGAGCGCCGGTTATGAGTTGACCGGTATCGGCAGCCTGGATGCAATAGGTGCGCTACTGATTGCATGGCTGGCGTGGCGGGAAGGAAGAGAGGCTTTTGCAAAGGCGGCCGGCTTAAATTGCACGTGCGGTTGTTCATGCGACTGAAAAAGGTGGGCAGGCAGATGGGCTCCCCGGTTACAAATAACCTTTCGGTCCTCCCCCTAAAGGATGTAGAATATTAGTGAGGTGGAATCCTCATAGAGTTTTAACGCAATGAATACGGAGGACAAGGCAATGACAAGAATATATAAAATCCTGACAAGGGTCCTGGTTATGTTCAGCGTCGTAGCGCTAACACCTTTTACAAACATCGCGTTGGCAAACGAAGGCGGAGGTGGAGGTGAGCATTGTTGCAAACACCACGAATGGGGTGCGGAGCACTATGAGCATCATTTCAAGAAACTCGTTGAAAAGCTTGGATTAACCGACGCGCAACAGGCCCAGGCAAAGGCGATATTCGAAGCTAACAAACCGCTGGTAAAGCCTTTGAAGGAAAGCCTGCATGCCGAGAAGAAAAATCTCCACGCCTTGATGCACGCTGACAAGTTTGACGAGGCTGCAATTCGTGCCCAGTCGGCCAAACTTGCAGCCATTTATACCGACCTTGTCGTAAACAAGGCAAAGGTCTGCTCGCAGTTCCGTGCAATTCTGACACCTGCCCAGGTGGCTGCCCTGAAAGCATTGCATGAGGAACACAAGAAAAAATGCGAAGCGAAACCGGCTGCTCCCGCATATCCCACCTATAAATAGGGTTGCGTTGAATTCCATAGGTGGACGCAAGGCCCTCCTGGCTACAGGGGGGCTTTTCATTTGCTACACCCGGCTTAGGCGCGGACGGAACTAACCGCATGGGACACTAGGGCCAATAACTGACAAAGCCGTTCCGGTTCGGCATTTTAACATGAGGGAGCGTTTTTGCGTCCATCCGCGCCTCCAGGCCTATGATACCGTTGAGGAAAAGGAGGTAGGCGCTCACCGCGTAAACTTCGTCGTTCGAGAGGGACCGGGGAGCATTGTAAGGCATGGCCCTGCGAATATAGTCGAACAGCGTGGCAGCGTAGGGCCAATAGCTCCCGACGGTTTTCACAGGTTTCTTCGAAGCCAGCGTACCTATCCCCCCCACGAGTCGATCGGCGGGTCCTTCCATACCCTTCACCCCATGACAACCGGCGCACTTCGCGTTATAAACGGCACCTCCTTCGGCAGCCGTACCACCTCCGGGAGGAAGTCCGCTGCCATCGGGCGGAACAGTGATATCCCAGGCGGCAATCTCTTCGGGCTTGACTTCCAGGCCGAGATCGGGACCGGAGAAGGCTGTCCCGGCAGCGAAAATAACGGCAGCCATCAGACTAAAGGCGCTCAAGAGTTTACCGGTAGACATTTCGGATTTCTCCTTCCGGGCTTATGCTCCAGGTTTGGATCGCGTTGTAGTGATACGTGTTGCCCGCCGAGTACTGTGCCGCCCATTTTTCACGGGTGGGCTGGATGTTCCCCTTCTCGTCGGTGGCCCGGCTTTGCAGCAATGCGGGGCTCCCATCCCAATTCCAGGGAAGTCGAAAGCGGGTCAACGCCAGCGGGAGAACCGGAGCCTGCAGCGGCGCATTGGCCCAGCTCCTGCCGCCGTCCGCGGAAACCTCCACCAGGGTGATGCGACCGGAGCCGGACCAGGCGAGACCCGATACTTCGTAAAAGCCCATCCCCTTCATGGTCATGCCCGCCGAAGGATGGGTAATGACCGACTTGACCCCCATGGGAAAGGTGAACTGGCGGGCACAGCCATCCGGCATCAGATCAGTATACTTCGCGGTTTCTTCCCGGCTGTACACTGGTGCTTCGGTAACCGTCAGCCGGCGGAGCCATTTGATGGACATATTCCCCTCCCACCCCGGCAGCAGGAGCCGCATGGGGTAGCCCTGCTCGGGGCGGAGACGCTCGCCGTTCTGGTAAAGGGCGATCATGGCATCATCGAGGCATTTCTCGATGGGAATGCTCCGGTTCATGGCGGCAGCGTCTCCGGCTTCGGCCACGATCCATTTGCCCCTGGGGTCCAATCCGGCTTCGTCCAGCAATAAAGCCAGTGGGATACCGGTCCATTCGCTGCACGAAATCAGCCCGTGGATAGCTCCACAGGACTTCTGGGGCGGTTCCGGCGCGGCATTGAAAAGGCTGTTGCCCGAGCATTCCAGAAAGTAGATCCGGCTTACGGTTGGATAACGCAGCAACGCCTCGACGGAGAATTTCAGCGCTCTCCGGACGAGGCCGTGGATGAGCAGCTCGTGCCGGGCCGGATCGATGTCCGGAACGCCGCTGTGATGCCGCTCGTAGTGCAGCCCGCTCGGCGTGATGGTACCCTGGAGCCGATGCAGCGGAGTCATGGATTCCCCGGCACCCGGAGCGATATCCTTGTAAGGCTGGACGATGATCCGCCTGACCTCCTCTTCGTATCTGGCAGGCTGGCCATAACCCCGGAACGGCTGTCCGGGCATCTTCATCCAGGGAGGGATTTCCGGCGCCGCAGCCTCCGCTGCCGGCGCCGTCGCCAGAAGTTCACCCGAAAGGCCGCCTGCCGCCACCAGTCCGGCCACCTTGACCGCGCCGGTCAGAAAGGCCCGGCGGTCGAGCAGCCCCCCTTCTGCCACGGGTGCAGGCAGTTCCGCCCTCCTTTCCCCGTTCTCATCCAAGGTAGCGCCCTCCATTGATGTTGATGGTCTGTCCCGTTATATAGCCGTTACATGCGAGCATGACGGCCACCTCGGCAATTTCTTCAGCGGTGCCGAAGCGCCCCATCGGGATATGTTCAGGGCGCAATTGCGGCAGATCCGCGAGCATGTCGGTGCTGATCGGCCCGGGGGCGATGGAATTGGCTGTGACCCCTTCCCTGGCCAGGTGGGCGGCATAATAGTGCATGAGCCCAATGATCCCTGCTTTCGAAGCAGCGTAATGGGGGCCGACTACTCCTCCCATCTGGGCAGCGGTGGAAGAAAGGCTGATTATCCGGCCCCACCGGGCGGTTCGCATGTCCGGCACCACCGCCTGTGTTACCAGGAAGGGGGCCTTGAGATTGACTGCCAGCATCTCGTCCCAATCCTTCTCGGTTATGTTTTCGGTCGTCCGCGCCGAGCCGATGCCGGCGTTGTTCACCAGGATCGTGACCGGGCCCAGCTCCTGTCGAATCACATCCACAATCCTGGCCACATCATGGTTCCGGGCAACATCACCCTGGACCGGGATGGAGCGTTGCCCCATTTCCCGGATCCGGGCGCATACATCCAGCGCAGCGCTCTCGTTACTGTGGTAGTTCACCGCCACATCGGCACCCGAGCGCGCCAGCGCCACGGCAATCGCACGGCCGATGCCCCGGCTTGCCCCGGTGACCAGGGCAATCTTTCCATTCAATTTGTTGGCCATCGCACAATCCTCCTGATGGATTACATTTTTTGTTACTTCGTATTTAATGTTACCACCGGAGAAATCTATGACAACTCGCAACCGGATTGTTCGACGCATGAGCCTTCAGGCTGCTGCGCAGCCCTTCCCGCTTCTGTTGATCTCCTTCTCGACTATTTCTTCCTGCCGTTTGCGATATAATATGAGGGAGCAGGTTTAAACCTACTTTACATAAAGAGGTGCATATATGAACACAAAGAGGATCACCTTTTCAAATGCCCGTGGAGAACAGCTAGCCGCCCGTCTGGATCTCCCCGAGGATGAACGGCCGATGGCCTACGCCCTGTTTGCCCACTGCTTCACCTGCTCCAAGGACCTGACGGCCGTAGTGCAGATCGCACGAGCCCTGTGCAGCAAGCATATTGCCGTGTTGCGTTTCGACTTCACCGGCCTGGGAGAGAGTGAGGGGGAGTTTTCGGCGACCTCCTTCTCCTCCGAGGTGAGCGACCTGGTGGCAGCGGCCCACTTTCTGGAGCGCGAGTACGAGGCCCCCAGACTGCTGATCGGCCATTCACTGGGAGGTACGGCCGTGCTGGCGGCGGCCGCCGGGATCCCTTCGACTGCAGCCGTGGCCACCATAGCCGCTCCGTTCAGTCCCGCCCATTTGCGGGGACTGCTGGGAGAAACGGCGGAACAGATCGAGCAGACCGGCCAGGCCACCGTCAACATCAGTGGCCGCAACTTCACCATCCGCAAGAGCCTGCTGGACGATCTGGAGTCTCAGCAACCGGCCGAGACGCTGCGCCGGCTCAGGGCGGCACTGCTGGTGCTGCACTCCCCCCGCGACCAAGTGGTGGGGATTGAAAACGCCTCCGACATCTACCTGGCTGCGCACCATCCCAAGAGCTTCATCTCCCTCGACCCGGCCGATCATCTTCTTTCCGATCCCGATGACTCCCGCTATGCCGGTGGAATCATCGCCGCCTGGGCCGGCCGATACCTGGCGCTCCCGGATGCGCAGGCTCCTTCCCTTATTCCGCCGGAGGTGATCGACAACCGGGTGACGGCACGCACCGGGGCGGAGGGGTTTCGTACCGAGATGTTCGCCAACGGTTTCCCCCTGGTGGCCGACGAACCGGTAGCGTATGGCGGGGGCAACGAGGGGCCCTCCCCTTATGATTATCTGCTGGCCGGACTCGGCGCCTGCACAGGGATGACGCTCCAGGTATATGCCCGCAGCAAGGGGTGGCCGCTGGAGCAGGTGGTGGTGCGTCTCTCTCATCAAAAGGTCCACGCAGACGACTGCACCGATTGCCCTGAGAAGAACCGCCAGATCGACAGCATTGTGCGGGAACTTGAATTGAGTGGGGAGTTGGACGAGTCGCAGCAGCAGCGCCTGCTGGAGATTGCCGAACGGTGCCCTGTTCACCGCACCCTTACGGGAGAGGTTCGGATCGATACCACCCTGCGGCCGGTGTAAGTTGCTGACGTAAACAGAAGAAATCCCAACATCCGCACTGGCAAATATTGGGAGAGAACTGTTTCGGTTCAGTAATGATCAAGACGTTTCTACGCCATTGAATCAACATTATAACTCTATCCTGAATTCCGCCCCTTCGGCGGTGTTGCGCGCCGTCAACCTGCCGTTCATATTCTTCTCTATGATGGTTTTCGACATGAACAACCCCACTCCCGTTCCCATATCCGGTCCCTTGGTAGTAAAATACGGCTCGAAGATCTTGTCCATGATATCCTCCGGTATGCCGCCGGCATTGTCGGAAATGGTCACTACGGCTCCCACTCCTTCCATGCTGATGTTTACCGTGACCTTGGGATCGTCGGGTCGCTTTTCAGAGAGCGCATCCCTGGCGTTCATCAGGATATTGAGCAGGACCTGGGAATATTCATTCGGGAATCCGATAATTACAGGATTGGCGCTGGCATGAAAATCAATTCCTATCTGCATACTTTTGAAACTATCTTCAACCAGCGATAAGGTATTCTCAACCGCTTCACGGAGAGTGAACTCGACCATTTCCTTGTCCGATTTGAAAAAATTCCTGAAATCGTCGATGGTCTGGGACATGTGATTGATCAGGTCCATGGATTTGTCCACACTCGAATCCAGGAAATCCTTGCTGAACTGACCCATATCGTAAAACAACTGCATCTTCTGTATCAGAATCCCAAGGACGTTCAGCGGTTGGCGCCACTGATGGGCGATGTTGTTGATCATCTCCCCCATGGCCGCCTGGCGGCTCTGATGCATCATGATACGATCATTCTGTCGAAGTCTTTCCTCGGTTTCCTTGATGCTGGTTATGTCACGAGCTACTATGACTCCCCCCAAGAGTCTCCCGTCCTTGCCGAGTAACGGTGTGGCACTCATCAGAAAATCGCCGCACAGACGATCCTCGCGCATCTCCACGGCATGCTCCCGCCCATCCGCGAGAACTTGCCGGTAAGGGCAATAGGGCGGAGCCTCGTCTGTCCCGTGAACAGCGTTGTAACAGGTGAGTCCAACGCATTCTACCGCCGTCTTCCCCAGTCTGTCCGCCATGGCCCTGTTCGCACGGATAATCCGGAACTTGGTGTCAAGAAGGGCAATCATGTCGGGTACCGCCTCAAAGGTTCGCTCCCAGTCTTCCTTGGCCTGCAGAACCGCAGTCTCCGATATTTTTCGGGAATATGTCGCCCCAATGAGCCCGGCGAGCGCCAGATAGAGATCAAGGGTCTCCTTTGCCAGGGCGGTGACCGACAGGTGTCCCGCCACCATCACGGCAATTACCCTGTTATTATGCATGATCGGAAAGAAAGAAACCGCGATCGGATCAGCGGCCGAGATCGAAATAAAGGTGAGAAAGCCGCTTTCAAAAACATCACCTGCAGCGCTCATCATGTCAGCTTCGGGAAGTTCTACCGCTGTACCTCTTACGGAAAATGCCCGGTACCGCAATTCGATCTCTCCATCCGGACACTGGGCGCCAAAGGCGGCAATGTCCGCTCCAAAAAACTTGACGAGCACCTTTGCCGCTTCTTCCCAGATGTCCTGGCCGGATGTCAGGCCGGCAAAATACTGGGCCGCATTGATGAACGCCTTTAATTGATACTCGGGTGGAAAAGATTTGGTCATAGGCTATACCACGGCATTCGGCTGGAGATAGAGATGATCAAGGAAAAGCGTCTCAAAATCCGGGCAGTTGGATAGATTGACGATATGTGCATGTTCCCGTATTACCAGTAAGCGTTCATAGGCCTCCGCCGAGAGGATTAAGGCTTCGCATCCGGAAAGTGCCGTGTTCCCGGCAGTTTCTATGAGTTCAGCGGGTAGCGGCGGCAAAAGCCCGATCTCCTGGGCGTTGGCAACGTTGAGAAACTGGCCGAATATACCGCCGATGCAGATACGCCGCAGCTCATGACGCCTCATCCCCGCCTTCGCCAACAGGACCTCGATAACTACCCCGATGGCGGCTTTTGCACGCTGGAAGATGTCAATGTCCCTCCTGGTTAGCACAAATTCGCGTCTGCCGGAACAGAAATGGAAACCGTTCACCGGGCTTTCCAGCACAAATTGACCCTTACGGTTCAATGTCCCGTTTCTGACCAGGCAGGCAAGCAGGTCAACCAGGCCGGAACCGCACAGACCACGGGCTTCGGCATCGGCAATGACGTGAAACGTGAGCTCTTCCGTTGCCTCGGAGACGGCGACCCGCCAGATGGCGCCCGGCTCCGCCGGCACCCCGCAGCTTATGGCGCACCCCTCGAAGGCGGGACCACCGGCCGCTGAAGAGACCCACAGCTTGTTTCCGTCCCACAGGGCTACTTCCGAATTGGTGCCGAAATCGATCAGTAAGGCACCGGGCTCCTGTTCAGTCAGACGCGTGGCGATGACGCCGGTGAGCAGGTCGGAACCGACAAAGCCGGCCAGGGGTGGTATGACCTCGATGACAGCTTCCGGATTGATTCCCCAGGCATCTCTCCAGAGGTTTGTTTCCACGGGAAGACAGTCGATGTTTTCAGCCCAGTAGCTTGGCTGGAGCAGCAAGTGATGGTTCTGTCCGGACAAGAGCGCCACCATTGCGGTATTGCCCACCAGAACTACGCGTACTACCCGCATCAGGTCTATCCCCTCACGGGAACCGATGTCACGCACCCCCTCTTCGATTGCCCGGACCGCCTGGAGGCTCAGCTTTTCCGCCTGATCGGCAGATTGGGCCGCCATCAGACGCGTCAGGACATCCGCGCCGGAAGCAGCCTGCGGATTCAGAGCGCGGCGACCCGCCAGGCGGCGGCCGGTGGAAATTTCCACTACCGTGATCGAGATATGGGTAGTGCCCAGGTCCACGGTCAACCCAAGAGTGGGTTCCGCCTGCGTGAAAAGCGGTGACCCTTCGGTCAACGGTGCCGTACCAACTCCCGCGTCCAGGGAATGCCAGACGGATGGTGGCGCCGGGTTGATGATCTCGATCCGCAGATTGTTGTCCGCGGTAACCTGGCAGGCAAGCCGCACTCCTTTATCAAGCAGGCCGTTGCCGAGGCTGGCCAGCTCGATCGCCGCGGGCTCCCCCGCATCACCCTCAGTGATCCGGATGCGGCAGAGTCCGCAGGCCCCGGTACCGTTACATGCCGCACGGACACGAATATCGGTCTCGTCGAGAATATCGCGGACGGAACTGCCGGACTCGAACAACACCCGCCGGTCCTGGTCCTCGAGTTGAACGGTGAGCAGCGGCATTACTGCGACTCCAGACGTGAAGTGGCGATCATAGCGGCCACGTTATCGGGGCTGGATTCCGGCGGGATCTCGCAGCCTGAGGAGAGGATCAGTCCGTTTCGGCCCTTGAACAGACGCAGCACCCTGGAAGACTCGGCAGCAATATCCTCCGGCGCATCATCGACAAAGGAAATGGGCTTTATGTTGCCGTCGAGACAGGTCCTGGGAAGAATCCGGCTGGCGCGAAGCGGATCGACGCAGTAATCGAAGTTGGCGATCTCCACCCCTGCTTCCGGATAATATGGAAAGATGGCATCAGCCGGACCGGCGATGTGAAGCCAGCTGGCAGCCGCTCCAGCTGACTTGAATACTGAAAACAGCCTTTTAAGGCGGGGTAATTCGAACTCACGGAAAAACTGCGGAGGGATAACCGCCGGTGAGGCGGAAGGGTCGAACACCATCGGCAGATGAGCACCCGCTTCAATCTGCGCCAGACCGAAGGAAATTTCAATCTCTACGGCAAAATCAAGGACCCGTGCAAACAGGTCGGGATTGTCTATGGCCAGGAAGAGCGTTTTTTCAGCTCCCAACAACTGCATCGCTAGGGTCATTGGTCCTAAAACGCAACCAACCACCAGCACCTCGTCGCCGACTTCACGCCGCAGAATCCGCGCAGCCTTGAGCAGTTCCGGCATTCGCCCCTGCACACGAGGGTCCGGCACGGAGAGAGCACCTATATTCGCAGCATCATCCAGTGCATAACGTTCAATATACGGATAGATGTCAGACCGGTAGTTCAGGCGTGAACCGAGCGCCTCGGTCTCCACGCTAGCGTCCATGAGAGCGAAAACTGCATCGTAACCGTAACGGGCCAGCGCCTGCAACTGGCAACGAGCCAACAATTCTCCGTCCCTGACATACCTTTCAAGAGGCACATCGGCAAGAACGGCTGCATGACCGAACACCTGGGCAACAACCGGTACACGGTCACTATGTTCGAACCGTACCGCGGCCATGATCCGTTCCAGGCTGTTCATGCCGTTTCCCCAGGGAGACCTTCGAGGTACCGCAGGCCGTCAAACACGGCATCGGCAACATAATCAACGTTGAGTGCATCCGCGGATGACTGCTTCAGGGCGGCTCCTCCCGCCAGAACCGTTACCTGTGACAGGCCGCGGGCTCGCAGCAGGGGGACGACCTGCCGCACCAGGGGGATGACGCTGGTTATCAGGCCGCTTATGCCAATTATCGCCGCCTTTTCCTGGACAGCCGTGTCAACGAGCTTCTCCAGCGGGCAATTTTTGCCGCAATCGACTGTCCGGTATCCTTTGGCCATCATGATTATCTTGACGATGTTTTTACCAAGGTCATGAACGTCACCTTCAAGGCTCGCCAACACGACGGTTCCGCGTGTGGCCGGAGGAGGTGCATCATGGTAAAGCGTCTTGATGACTCCCATCACTGCCCGACCGACAAGCATTATTTCAAGCAGATTGAACTGTTCCATGGTGCATTTCGCATCAAGGCGCCCCATTGCGACCTCAATGCCGTCGTTAATGATCCGCTCATTATCAACACCGGCGTTTTGCAGGCCGACAACTTCGGCAACGGCCCGAGCCTGGTCACCTTCCAGCAAAGCATCCACAAGTTGGTCCAATGGTTCGTTTTTCATAATAAAACCCAAATTTCATAAGTCTAATCAATTGGTAGAATATACAATAAAGCAGATTTTAACGCGATAAAAGAAAAAAGGCCACATTTCCGGAGAAAGTGACCTCTTTGATTTTTGGTAATTGGCGTCCCAGAGCAGACGCACTTCAAACTTTTTCCTTTGAAGAGAGTGAACTTTCCCACCTGAAAACAGAGCCGGTTTCAGGTGGGAAAGTTGATAGTCAGCGTGTTTTTACCAGTGGGGTTGTCCCAAGGTCTGTTGTCTGGCTTTGTGTCACACTTACCGGTGAAGACGAGTAGAGACTGAATCCGTTCGCCGCGATGAATGTCTTGTACGAGATCGTTGGGGAACTGGACGGAGCGAATATGGCGAAAGGGGACCGCCATGCACCGCTCGTGTAATTACTGAAGATTCGGCCTGCCGCTATCGGATCTGCATCATTGACAACCCCGCGGCGCTTGACGGAAACGGTCGCACTCGACCAGTCCTTGAATGTTGAAAAGAGCGTCCCCGAGATGGAGCCGAACTGTGTAAGCATGTCAGACATCCGCACCAGCCGTATCCCGGTCGGCTTCAAGTTATAATCACCGTTTCCCCGGACAACGATGGCTGTATTCGGATCAAAGTCGATCATTAACGCGTTGATTATGTCCGGCTTGATCTCAAGCGGGCCAAGGACTTTCAGGCCGGACTGCTGGGCGCTTGGAGTGGTGAGCGGGATTTTGGTATTGTTGAGATCAGACTTTAGCACGAGGTAGTTTGCCGGTTGCTGCCCCTGGCCATTGGGGTTCGGTTCAAGTATCAGGCGTACCTGGCTGTAAGTACCTGCCGGAAGGACAACATCACCAAGGGCTTGCTGCACGAACTGCAACTGCATGACATCAATGACCTTGGGGGTTGCAAAGCTCACCACCACGGGAAGTCCGGGATCGTTATCCGATGAGTTTTCCCTGCCGGCGGGCACAACCCGTATTTCACGAATGCTGATTACCACATTTTTAAAATTATCACTCATCTTGTCGGTGATCGAGAGTTTCAGCGTACCAGTAGAAGTGCTGCCACCGCCTCCACCGCACCCCTGTAATTGAAGCAGTGCCACTGCTGTAGCCGCAAGAACCATTGATACTTTCAGTACTGACATTGTTTTTCGAAACATGTTGCCCCCTTTTCCCGGTAATTCTTATTAAATAACCGGGCTGTAAAAATATCGTGACACTTCGGCAACCCGGCTGTCTCTGTAAGACCCTTTGGGCTTTCCGTCCTGCCCTCGCGGGAAACAAGAGCAACTAACGTGCCAGAGAAGACCTGCGGGCACTGCAAGTGTAACGGTGTGATTGTACTGGAGAAAACAGATAGAAATAATGTGGAGTGAAGGTAAGTCCGTCAGCAGAATCTGTCGTGCTTAGCATTACTGCCATATATGACGGTCTGTATAGAATGAGCAAAACCAGACCCGCTCAATTCGTAACAATTTGAAGAAGTACCGTATTTTGCCTTGGTATCGCCTTGTAAACAAAAAAAGTCCGATAACTTCAGACAAGTTATCGGACTTTTTAAAGATGGCGTCCCAAAGGCAACGGAACTGAGTACTGGGAAATAGCCTTTAACATTGGAAGGATATAGCTATTTATATGTATCAAATCGTATCAAATACTAATTCTGACTCGTTTATGGTTCGAGTCTCTAATGTGGCATGGTTCATTTTTTCGCAATGTTTTTCAGTTCTAGCAGAGCAACTTGATGTATCTGCGATGGAAACTGGAGAGCCCGGATTAGCCGGTTCTTTAGCGGGCCGCGGACTGAAAAGTCAAACGCCCCGAATCCGAAAGGATACGGGGCGCTGTAATAAAGACAAAGCGGCCGATCATCGTCTATAAAGCGGCGTATTACGTCCCCAACTGAGCCTTCCAAACCGACTTGCCCGCATTGTCTCTCTCTTCAAATATCCTGAAGGAGGTTGTCGTTTCTGCAGGCGGAGAAGTCTTTCCTTTCTTGTTTTTATACTTGAGGGTGAACTTTACCTTGACTGGCCATGCTCCGTTTATATTCTGCTTCCCTTTTTCCACGACTTTGGCGGGCGGTATG